>JASLEW010000856.1 GCA_030150965.1 Thermoanaerobaculia bacterium
CTCGGCAAACCGGTCGCCCTCGACCAGGACGGCCGAGATGTTGTCCTTGCCGCCGGCGGCGTTGGCGCGGTCGATCAGCGCCCGCACGGCGGCGGCCGGCGAGGCGGCGTTGGCCTCCACCGCCTCCAGGATGTCGCGCGACGGCACCATGTCGGAGAGGCCGTCGCTGCACAGCAAGAGCGCCGTCTCCGGGCCGAACGGCACCTCCAGCACGTCGATCCAGCTGGCGTCGTCCGGCTCGTGCGGCCCCGAGCCGACGTCGCGGTAGATCTCGTTGCGCCGCGGGTGGCGCATGGCCTCGATCTCCGACAGCTCGCCGGCATCCTCGCGCGCCCCCACCGGCGAGTGGTCGGGCGTTGCCTTGCGGATGGCGCCGGGCGCGAGGGCGTAGAGGCGGCTGTCGCCGACGTGGCCGACGGTGGCATGGTTGCCGTCGAGCACGGCGACGGTGAGCACGCAGGCCATGCCCGCGAGCTTCGGATCGGCGCTGGCGCGCTCGTAGATCTGGCGGTTGGCGAGCGCGATGGCCTCGCGCACCAGGCGCGCCGGGCTGGTGGTGCGCCGCGACAGCCTGGCGCGCAGCACCTCCAGCGCCGCCTCGGCGGCGACCTCGCCGGCCGATTCGCCGCCGACGCCGTCGATCACCGCGAAGATGCCGAGGTCGGGCTCGCACAGCACCCGGTCCTCGTTGTTGGCCCGCTCGCGGCCGGGATCGGTCGCCGCGGCCGCCTGCAGCGTGCGGGTCCTGCTCATGGCGCCGGCTACCTCCGCCGCCGCGGCCTGCGGGCGGCGGCCCAGGCGAGGGCCACCACGGCGACGCCGAGGACGGCGAGGAACGCCAGGCGGGCGTGGAAGAGGCCGCTCAAGGCTTGACGATCCGCTCGAAGTCGAGGAAGAGGATGCCGGCGAGGCCGATGCGGGCGCGGTCGGGCAGCTCGCTCCAGCGGCTGAGGTCCGAGTCGGCGCCGGAGGCTCCCTCCGGGCTGGGGGGCAGCGGCTTGCCGTTGACCGTGGTGCCGAGCTTCGACAGGTCCTTGATGCGGAAGGCGCCGGACTCCGGCAGCCGGCGCAGGCGGGCATGCTCGCGCGACACGTCGAGCGAGGTCTCCAGGCGCAGGTCCACCCAGACGTCCATGGCCGGCGCGTCGCGGCCGATGACCACCTCGTCCTTGAGCACCAGGAACTCCTTGGGGCCGGAGTCGTCGCGGTACGAGATGCGGGCGAAGGCGGCGGCCGCATCGGCGCTCGGCGGCGGGGCGGCGGGGCGCCCCAGCCGGGTGGTGGTGGAGATGCGGCGCGTCAGCGAGCCCGACCCGTAGCCGCCGCTCGGCTGCTGCGCGAACTCGGACGCCACCCGCACGTCGCCCGGCTGCAGCTCGCCGTTGGGATCCTCCTGGAAGCGCACCACCCAGCGCCCCTCGGCCGAGACGAAGCGCGGCGCGGCCGGCTCGGCCCCGCCGGCAGGACGGTCGCGGCGCCGCACCCGCAGCGCGTCGAGCACGCGTCCGGCGACCGGCGCGGCGCCGCGGTTGAGCCGCGCCAGCTGCCGGTCGAGATGCCGCTTGGCGTCGGCCTCGATGTCGCCGAAGATCGAGCGCAGGCGCTCGTAGTCCTGGGCGTGCAGGTAGACCTGGAAGAGGCTCGGCGCCACGGTCTTGGTGACCAGCGGCTCCAGGCTGCTCTCCATGTTCTCGGCGACCGCCTCGATGATGTCGCGGCCGGTCGCGCGCGCTTCAGCCACAGGTACCTCCTGGATCGCGCCGGATCGCTCCGAGGCATGTCCGGTCCACGCCGGAGCCGGGCGGACCGCGCCCGCGCCTTCAGTCCTCGGCTTCAGCCGATTATATCGTGGCGTCCGCGGTCGCCGGCTCACCCCCCTGGCTCCGGAGCTCCGGAGGGTCGCCAAGGCGCCGGCGGCACCGAGCCCCTGGCGCCAACGGCTGGCGCCGGCTGGCGCGGCTGGCTCCGAGCGCCGCCGTGCGCCGCCGGGCGTCCCCGGGCGCCGCCGGACGCCGGGGCGGCGGCCGAGGAGTCATCCGGCCGCTCCGCGCTCCGCGTATAGAGTGGTCAATCCCCGGGAGCGGATGGGGCGGGCACGCCCGCGCCTGGCGATCCGGCCGGCGCCACCAGGGACGGAGAGAGCGTTCATGCTGACGAGACAGACAGGCAGCGGCAGGGCCGTGGTGGACCGGCGGCGCCTGCTCAAGGGCGCGGTGCTGGGCGGGCTCGGGCTGGCGGCGGCCCGCTGCGCCGGCTCCGGCCAGCACGCGCAGCCGGCAGGCCCCGCGGCGGCAGGAGCCCGCCGGCGCACCGAGCCGGCGCCGCTGCCTCCGCCCGCCGGGGCCGACAGCGTGCAGATGATTTTCACCGCGGCGCTGATCGCCGAGGACCTGGCGACCACCTTCTACTACCACGGCCTCACCGGCGAGGTGATCCAGGACCTCCTGCTGGCCGGCCCGCAGGGCACCGCCACCAACGTCTCCGGCTCGCTCGGCAACGTCGGCTACCTGCGCGCCGCCCTGGCCGAGGAGATCGGCCACGCCGACCTGATGCGTCAGCTCCTCGGCCGCAGCGACGCCGGCGGCGACCCGGTGCAGACGTTCTACTTCCCCGCCGGCACCTTCGACGACGTGACCCCGTTCCTGTCGACCCTCGATGCGCTGGAGGGCGCCTTCATCGGCGCCTACCTGGCGGCGGTGCGCGAGCTGTCGTCGATGGCGGCGGGCCTTCCGCCGCTCGACGGCCCGCAGCTCGATCCCTCCGGCAACCCCTACACCGCCGCGCAGCTGGTCTACTTCGCCGAGGTGGCGGCGGCCATCCTGGGGGTCGAGGCGGAGCACCGCGCCATGGGCAGGGTGATCGGCAAGGCCGTCCCCTCGAACGACCTCTGCCTGGAGCAGCGCGCCGGGGTGCGCAACGTCTACACCGGCACCGGCTCGGCGGTGGCGGCGCTCGCGCCGTTCGTCAAACCGGGGGCCGAGGACTTCGACCGCCGCGGCTTCTCGCTGCAGGCGGCGCGCCGCGGCGCCAGGGACGTGACGCTCCCCTGCAAGGGCGGCCTGCCGGCCTGAGCCGCCGCCCGGCGCGCCCGGCGGCATCCTCTTTACCGCGCCCCGGCGGTCGGGGTACTGTCGCGCAGGCCGGCCCGGCGCCCAGCGGGCGAGCGGGCCGCCGGGACCGGCGGTATCAGGCACCCCACCTTTCCCCACCGAGAGAGAGCCATGGGACGCATCTTCGAGACCAGGAAGCACACGATGTTCGCGCGCTGGGACCGCATGGCCAAGCAGTTCGCGCGCATCGGCAAGGAGATCGTGATCGCGGTGAGGGCGGGCGGGACCGACCCGGTCAACAACCCGCAGCTGCGCCGGGTGGTGCAGAACGCCCGCGCCGTCAACATGCCGAAGGACAAGGTCGATGCGGCGATCCGGCGCGCCTCCGGCAAGGAGGCGGAGAGCTACCAGGAGATCCTCTACGAGGGGTATGCGCCGCACGGCATCGCGGTCCTCGCCGAGACGGCGACCGACAACCCGACGCGCACCGTCTCCAACCTGCGCACCCACTTCAACAAGGGCGGCGGCAACCTCGGCAACCCGGGAAGCGTCGGCTACCTGTTCAAGCGCATGGGCGTCTTCCGCCTGGCGCCGGCCGGCATCGAACAGGAGGAGCTGGAGCTGGCGCTGATCGACCACGGCCTGGAGGAGATGGGCGAGAGCAGCGGCGACAAGGGCGAGCCGCAGCTCGTCCTGCGCTGCGCCTTCGCCGACTTCGGCAACCTGCAGAAGGCGCTCGAGGACCGCCGCATCACGCCGCTCTCCGCCGAGTCCGAGTACCTGCCGCTGACCCCGATCGAGCTCCCCGAGGCCCAGGCGACGGAGGTGCTGAGCCTGGTGGACCGCCTGGAGCAGGACGACGACGTGCAGAGGGTCTTCCACAACCTCGCCTGAAACGCCGCCGCGGGCGGCGGGCACCGCCCCGGCGGAGCGGTGCCCTCACGCCTCTCGCCGCTACAGCGAGCGGAACGCCCAGAACAGGAAGGCCGACAGCAGGATCGAGGCGGGGAGCGTCAGCACCCAGGCCATGGCCAGGGCGCGCACCGTGCTCCACTGGAGGCCGGAGCCGTTGGCGACCATCGTGCCGGCGACGCCCGAGGAGAGGACGTGGGTGGTGCTGACCGGCATGCCGAAGCGGTCGGCGGCCTCGATCGTCGCCATGGCGATGATCTCGGCGGCGGCCCCCTGGCCGTAGGTCAGATGGTTCTTGCCGATCTTCTCGCCGACGGTGACCACGATGCGCTTCCAGCCCACCATCGTGCCCAGTCCGAGGGCGATGGCCACCGCCACCTTCACCCAGGTGGGGATGAACTTGGTGGCGTTGTCCACGTGCTTCTTGTAGTTGGCCAGGATGGCGCGCTCGCCGCTGCCGAACCGCGGCTGGCCGGACTTCTCCATCAGGCGCAGCGCCTCGCTCACCACGTAGAGGTCGTTGCGGAAGTTGGGCGTCGCCGCCGCCGGCACCGCCTTGAGGTCCTTGTAGCTCTCCATCTCGTTGCCGACCTCGTTGACCAGCTGCCGCAGCGCCAGCATCGTCGCCGGCTTGAACTGCTTGCTGCGGATGTAGTCGGTCACGTCCTCGCGCGGATCGCTCACGTTGGCGCCCGGCTCGAGGTGCCGCGTCAGCAGGTGCTCGGTCTGGCGCGAGACGGCGACGAAGTCCAGCGTGTCGCGCGGGCTCACCGCGTGGTTGAGGGCGTAGGCGGTGGGCACCGTGCCGATCAGGATCAGCATGATGAGGCCCATGCCCTTCTGGCCGTCGTTCGAGCCGTGGGCGAAGCTGACCCCGGTGCAGGTGAGGATCAGCAGGACGCGGATCCAGAACGGCGGCGGCTCGGTGCCGGACGGCGCCTCGTACAGCTCGCGGTTGGGGATGAGCTTCTTGGCCAGGAGCAGCAGCAGGAAGGCGCCGGCGAAGCCGACGAGCGGCGAGACCAGGAGGGTCTGGCCGATCTTCGTCGCCTGCGCCCAGTCGACGCCGCTGGTGCCGGTCTTGGCCGACATCAACTGATTGGCGATGCCCACGCCGATGATCGATCCGATCAGGGTGTGCGAGCTGGAGGCGGGCAGCCCGAAGTACCAGGTGCCGAGGTTCCACAGGATCGCCGCCGCCAGGAGAGCGAACACCATGGAGAAGCCGGCGCCGCTCCCCACCTGCAGGATCAGCTCGACCGGCAGCAGCGAGATGATGCCGAAGGCGACCACGCCGGTCGAGGTCAGCACGCCGATGAAGTTCCAGGCGCCGGACCACACCACCGCCAGGTGCGGGTCGAGCGAATGGGTATAGATCACCGTCGCCACCGCGTTGGCGGTGTCATGGAAGCCGTTGACGAACTCGAAGCCCAGCGCGATGGTCAGCGCCAGCCCCAGCAGGAGGTAGGGAAATATCGAGGTGGTGCGCACGCCCGACAGGTCGTTGGCCAGGTGCGAGCCGGCATAGAAGATGCCGACCACCAGGGCGACGACGAAGATCCAGCTGCCGATCTTGCCAACCCGGCTCTGCGCCAGCTTGGCCTCCAAGAGCGAAGGTGCGCCCGCGGTCGGGGGTGCCGCTGTGACCATCGTGTCCCTCCAGAGCGAGATTGCCGTCGTGCGGTTCGGCGCGCAGCATACCGTCGCCCCGTGGCCGGCCGCAGCCACGGCGGGTGACATCCCGGCGACAGGTCGAAGACCGTCCGGTGCCAGGGCCGCGCCGCCGCCGCCGGCGCGGCCGGGTCTCGCGGCCGTCCCGCTGGCGGCCCGGCTCCCGGCCTAGTCCCCGTCCGGGTCCTCGTCCGCGGCGGGCGCCGTGGCCTGCGCCGCCCGGCGCTCCTCGCGGCGCTGCTGCCGCGCCGCCGCCTTGAGCTTCGCCAGCAGGGGCGGATAGCCGGGGAGCTTGCGCACCGCCGCCAGGTCGCTGTCGTTTTCGATCAGCGCCGTGCGGCGGAAGTCCTGCATCCGCGCCAGCTCCCCGAGCGCTCCCTGGGGGTCGCCGCCGGCCGCCTTGAGGCAGGCGAGGTTGTAATGCGGCACCCACGACGCGGGACGGTCGCGGGCGGCGCGCGCGAACATCGCGGCGGCGAGCGCCGCATCGCCGACGCGGCGGGCGCAGTTGCCGGCCTGCACCGTGGCGGCGAAGTCGCCGGGCTGCTCGCTCAGCGCCTTGCGGTAGAGCTTGAGCGCGCCGGCGAAGTCGCCGCGCTCGTAGTGCAGATCGCCCAGCCGCCGGTACGCCGTGGGGAAGGATGGGTCGGCCGCCATCGCCTGGCGGTACCAGCGCTCGGCCTCGGCGTCGTCGTCGCGCAGCGCCGCGAGCAGGCCCAGGTTGGCCATCGCCTCGACGAAACGGGGGGTGATGGCGAGCGCCTGGCGGTAGCTGCGCTCGGCGCCGTCGAAGTCGCCTTCGAGCATGCTGATCGCCGCCAGCATGGCGATCACCCGCGAGTCCTTGGGGTCGATGGCGAGCGCCCGCAGGTACTGCACGCGGGCGCCGTCGAGGTCGCCCTGGCGCAGCAGGGTCAGCGCCAGGATGGTGATCGCCGAGGAGTTGCGCGGCGCCTTCGCCACCATCTGGCGCAGCAGGGTCTCCGCCTCGGCCCACCGCCCGTGCTGCGCCAGGTGGCGGGCATCCTCGAGCTGCCGGTAGACCTCCAGCCCGTCCTTGGGATCGATGCCCCCCACCCCCCCCTTCGCCGCCATCCCCGCGATCACCGCGCGCTCGCCGGCCGGCGCCACGTAGCCCAGCGCCCGCAGGTTGCGCTCCGTCTCGGCGTCGGCGACGCTGCGCTGCGGCGCCAGGGCGCGCCGCCGGCTGTCGTCGAGGACGGCCGCGAGGTCGCGGTCGAGGGCGGCGCCGCGGCGAGCCTCCAGCGGATACAGGTTGCGCAGCTCGCCGGGGTCGCGGCGCAGGTCGTAGACCTCCGGGTGCGGCGCGCGGATCCACTTGTAGCCGCCGCGGCGGATGCCGAAGAGCGGCGACATGCCGAAGCCCACCTGCGACAGCAGCGACTCGGAGTACTGCGGCAGGTCGGGGGGCGGCACGTCGCCGCGCAGCGCCGGCAGCAGGTCGGTCCCCTGGGTCGCGGCGCCGCCGGGCAGGCGCAGCGCGGCGAGCACCGTGGGGACGATGTCCACCGTCCGCACCGGTCCGGAGTAGACCCTGCCCGCGGGCAGCGCGCGCGGGAAGCGCAGGATGAGCGGCACCCGGACGGTGGCATCGTAGATGAACAGGGCGTGCGTCTTCTCGCCGTGCTCGCCCAGGCTCTCGCCGTGGTCGGCGGTGATCACCACCAGGGTGTCGTCGAGCACCCCCAGGTGGCCGAGCTGCTCGATCACCGAGTGCACGGCCTGGTCGAGCACCGCGATCTCGGCGTCGTAGGTGGTCGGCGAGCGGAACCGCTCGCCGGCCGGCACCGAGTAGGGCTGGTGCGCGTCGAAGAGGTGCATCCAGAGGAAGAAGGGGCGGCGCGGCGCCTCCAGCGCCCAGCTGCCGAGCCAGCGCACCGCCCGCTCGGCGGTGCGCGGGCCGGGGCGGGAGCGGATGAGGAACATCCTGGGCTGCCGCTCGGTCCACAGGTCGTCGTCGTAGCCGTCGAACCCCGGCGTGAGGTTGTAGCGGCGGTTGAGCACCAGGGCCGAGACGATCGCCTGGGTGCGGTAACCGGCGCGCTTCAGCCGCTGTGCCAGGGTCACCGCGTCGTTGCCCAGGGCGTAGGTGCCGTTGTCGCGCACGCCGTGGGTGGGCGGGTAGAGGCCGGTCAAGATCGTGGCATGCGACGGCAGGGTGATGGGGGCCGCGGTCACCGCGTCGCTGCACCGCACCCCCTCGGCGGCCAGGCGGTCGATGGCCGGCGTGCGGGCGAGCGGGAAGCCGTAGCAGCCGAGATGGTCGGCGCGGGTGGTGTCGAGGGTGACGAGCAGGAGGTTCGGCGCCGGGCGGCGGCCGCAGCCGGCGCCTGAGGCCGCGGCCACGACGGCGAGGAGCAGGAGGAGCGCGGGGAGCGCCGCCGGCCCCGCGGTCCGGCGGCGGGGCGGCCGGATCGGGCCTTGAAGAGGCGGCAACGTCATGGCGAGGGGCGTCATTCTACCCCATGCCTCCGCCGTTCTCCGCCACGCCTCCGGGTGACAACTGCGCATGAATATGGCAGAATCGGCTCTCGCAGCCTGTCCTGAAATGAATTGCGGCCACGCTTGAGGCTGGGCCGCCTGTCAAGGGGGAACCTCACCGATGCGCCGAATCCTGGCTTTTGCCCTGCTCAGCGCCCTGTCCACCTCGCTGCTCCACGCCGACGTCTCCATCATCGAGCGTAAGAGCGTGAACGCCCAGGGGGCTTATCCGGGAGCGCTTCCGGCAGCCCATCCGGGAGCCCATCCGAAGGTGGCCAAGTCCGGCAAGGGCAGGCGCGGGGTCACCAACGCGACCGGCTCGGTGGCGCTGATCGACTCCCAGGGGCTCAAGTACTTCATCAACACGAACATCACCTTCTCCACCTCCAGCTCGGCCTCGGCGGGGATGTCGGAGGCGAGCTACACCCACGCGGTCGCGGCTTCGACCAGCGGCGGCGGCACCACCTCCTCGACGCTCAACGACGCCTACGACGGCTACCAGTCGATGTGCCTGAGCCTCAACAACCTGGTCAACGCCCCCTGCGAGACCGGCAACGCCAACTTCGTCATCTACAACAAGAACGGCCCGGCGACGACCGAGTGCCCGGGGCCGGTGACGCACACCAACCGGCAGGTGGTCTTCGGGACGCAGACCTCCGGCAGCATCCAGATGTTCCGCAAGGTGTTCGTGCCGGACAACGACGACTTCGCCCGCTGGCTGAACTACTTCACCAACACCGGCGCCACCCCAGTCACGGTCACCATGGAGACCTCCAACAACCTGGGGTCGGACAGCAACACGGTGATCACCGGCTCCTCGAACGGCGGCACGGTGGACACCTCCTCCACCTGGGTGACCACCTTCCAGAACTTCTCCGGCAACACCACCTCCGATCCGCGCCTCGGCCACATCCTCCAGGGCGGCCCCGGCGTGTCGACGCCGCTCGCCGGCATCCACTTCCAGAACGGCGACGACAACCCCTATTGGGGCTACACCTTCACCCTCAACCCCGGGCAGACCAAGATCATCATGAACTTCGGCGTCGGCCAGCCCTCCCGCGCGGCGGCGGCCGCCAAGTCGGCCCAGCTGGTCGGCCTGCCGGCGAACGCCCTGCAGTGCCTGACCACGGCCGAGGAGTCCGAGATCGTCAACTTCCAGGCCGCGGTGCCGGTCGGCGAGATGCCGACGCTGTCGCAGACCTCGCTCATCATCCTCGGGGTGCTGCTCGCGCTCTCCGCCGTGGTGCTGCTGCGGCGCCGCGGCACCGCCGCCGCCTGAGGAGCATCCGCCGCCTGGCGCAGATGCCGGCTTCCGGCGCGGCGCTGGCGGCATGGGCAGCACGGGCGGCGCTGGCCGTATCGATCGCGTCGACGGGATCTGCAGGCTGGTTGGTGGCGGGGGCGGCCACCGACCAGCCGCCGCCGCTCCCGCCCCCGGCCCCGGTTCCCTTCCCCCTGGCCCTTGGCACACCGGTGACGCGCGGGTTGGCGGCCGGCGAGCGCCACGCCTACCGCATCGAGCTGCCCGCCGGCAGGCCGTGCCGCCTCGCCGTCGAGCAGGGCGGCATCGACGTGGTGCTGGAGGCCGCGGCGCCGGACGGCAGCCGCACCGCCGTGGACAGCCCGCTCGACCGCCAGGGCGCCGAGTCGCTCCTGGTGGTGCCGGCGGCGGCCGGTGCCTTCACCGTCACCGTGCGCGCCCGGGAGCCCGGGGTCCCGCCGCCCGGGAGGTACACGCTGCGGGCCGATCTGCTGGGGTCC
>JASLEW010000879.1 GCA_030150965.1 Thermoanaerobaculia bacterium
CAGACCCGCCTGTCGCGGCGCCTGCGCCGCGGCGCCTACCTGCTGCCGAGCCTGTTCACCATCGGCAACGTCCTGCTCGGCTTCTACGCCATCGTCTGCGGCCTGGACGGCGATTTCCAGCGCGCCGCCCTGGTCATCTTCGTGGCCGCGGTCACCGACAGCCTGGACGGCGGCATCGCGCGGATGACCGGCACGGCGACCGAGTTCGGCAAGGAGTTCGACTCGCTCGCCGACGTCATCACCTTCGGCGTCAGCCCGGCGCTGCTCGCCTACCTCTGGGGGATCAAGGACCTGGCGCCGCGCGCCTGGCTGGTGCCCCTGTTCTACGTGGTGGCCACCGCCACGCGGCTCGCCCGCTTCAACGTGCAGGTCAAGGCGGTGGACAGCCGCTACTTCGTGGGCCTGCCGGCCCCCGCCGCGGCGGGGGCCATCTGCTCGCTGCTCTTCTTCGCTCCCGACGCCGCCTGGCGCGACTGGACGGAGGCGCTGGCGGCGGCGGCCCTGATGCTGATCGGCGCGCTCATGGTCTCCACCTTCCGCTACCACAGCGCCAAGAAGCTCGACCTGCGCAAGCGGCTGAGCTACCGCGTGGCGCTGCCGCTGGCCGCCGTGGTGGTGGTGGTCTTCACCCTGCCGCAGGCGACGTTCCTGGTGATCTTCGTCCTCTACACCCTCTCCGCACCCGCGAGCTGGCTGTGGGGCCGCCTGCGCCGGCGTCCGGGCCCGCCGGGCGCACCGCCTCCACCACCCGCCGAGCCGAGGACCGTCGGATGAGCGCGCTTGCCATCCTCCACCCGATGAACCTGCTGGGCAAGGAGCTGCGCGACACGCTGGGCCGCGGCATGGAGGGGCTGGGCGGCCACGAGGTGCGGCTGCTATCGACCGCCGAGGCGGAGATCGGCACCCTCACCGAGATCGGCACCGCGGCGGCGGTCGTCCAGCCCTACGAGGCCGGGAGCCTCGACGGGGTCACGGTGGCCTTCCTCTGCGGCGGCATCGCCGCCAACCGGCCGGTCCTCGCCGCGCTGCCGGAGGAGGTCACGGCGGTCGTCCTGTCGCCCGATGCCGGCGAGCAGGACGGCCGGCCGCTGGTGGCCGGGATCAACAGCCGGCCTCCCGGCACCCGCGTCCTGCTCTCGCCCCATCCGGCGGCGGTGGCGCTGGCGCACCTGCTCGGTCCGCTGGGCAAGGCCTTTCCCCTGGGCGAAGCGGTGGCGACGATCGTGCTGCCGGCATCGCTCCACGACGGCGCCGGCATCGACGAGCTGTTCGAGCAGACCCGCCAGATCCTCACCATGACCCCGCGCAAGCGGTCGCCGGTCTTCGGCGCCCAGCTCGCCTTCAACCTGCTGCCCGCGGCCGGCGGCGAGGAGGCGGCGCGGCAGATCGAGGAGCAGCTCGCCGCGGTCCTCGGGGAATCGGGAGGCGCCCGCCCGGCTCCCGCCGCCGGCGCCGCGCCCGGAGCGCCGGGGACGGATGGCGCGGACGGCGCGGACGGCGCCGGCCCGCCGCTGCCGGTGGCGGTCCACCTCGTCCAGGGGGCGGTCTTCCACTGCCTGACCCTGAGCCTCCACGTGCGTTGCGCCGGGGCGCCGAGCGCGCAGGCGGTGCGCAAGGCGATCGCCGCCAGCCCCTACGTCGAGGCGGCGAGGGACCCGCGCCACCTCGGCCCCATCGACGCCGCGGCCAGCGACAAGGTGCTGCTCGGCGCCGTGCAGCGGGTGCGGCAGGACGCCGACGGCTTCTGGCTGTGGGCGGCGATGGACAACCTGACGCGTGGCGGCGCGCTCAACGCCCTGGAGATCGCGGCGGCGGTTCATTAGCCGGCGCGGCGGACCGCGGGGCGCCGGGAGGCTGACCGCGCGGGCGCGAGCCCTTATAATCTCCGCATGCAAACTGAAAAAGCGATCTTCGCCGCCGGCTGCTTCTGGGGCGTCGAGGCAGCGTTCCGCGCGCTTCCCGGCGTCACCGCCACCGCCGTCGGCTACACCGGCGGCACCGCGCCGAGCCCCTCCTATCAGGACGTGTGCACCGGCCGCACCGGCCACGCCGAGGCGGTGGAGGTCGAATACGACCCGGCCCGCGTCTCCTACGGCGACCTGCTGCGGGTGTTCTGGGAGAGCCACGACCCCACCACGATGAACCGCCAGGGTCCCGACGTGGGCACGCAGTACCGCTCGGCCATCTTCTACCACAACCCCGAGCAGCAGGCTGCGGCCGAGGCATCCAAGCAGGAGCTGGAGCGCGCCCACGCCTTCAAGCGGCCGATCGTCACCGAGATCACGCCGGCCAGCGCCTTCCACCGCGCCGAGGAGTACCACCAGCAGTACCTGGAGAAGCGCGGCCAGGCCAGTTGCCGGATCGGCTAGCGCCCGGCGTCCCGGCCGCCATGGCGCCGCGCCGGTCGTGGAGTGCCGCGGCGGTCGCCGTCCTCCTGCCCACGGTGGCGGGAGCGCTGGCGCTCGCCGCCTCCTGGGAGCGCTGGATCAATCCGCTGGTCGACTCCGGGCGCGAGATGGACGTCCCCTGGCGCCTCGCCCACGGCGAGCGCCTCTACGGCGGCGTCACCTACTACTACGGTCCCCTTGGGCCGTGGCTCAACGCCCTGGCGCTGCGGGTCTTCGGCAGCCGGCTCGCGGTGCTCCTCGCGGTCAACCTGCTCCTGGCCGCCGTCATCCTCGCCGTGCTTCACCAGGTGACCCGCCAGGCCGGCGGGAGCCGGGCTGCCGCCATCGCCGCCACCACCCTCGCGGCGGCCTTCTGTCTCGGCGCACCCAACGGCGGCGCCTACATCTTCCCGTACTCGTCCTCCAGCCTGGTGGCGCTGGCCGGGGCGCTGCTCGCGCTCTGGCTGAGCGGCAGGGCGGAGCGCGGCGGCGGTGCGGAGCGGCGCCGGCCGGACGCGGCAGCTTGCGGAGCTCCCGGGGCGATCGGCATTGCCGGAGCTCCTGGAGCTTTCGGCCTTCCGGCAATCGCAGGAGTCCTCGCAGCCGTAGCCCTGGCGGCGGCGCTGGCGGCGCGCGTCGAGGTCGGTGTGGCCGCCGCCGCCGCGCTCGTCGCCGCGGCGCTGCGGTCGAGCGCGCGCCGCGAGGCCCTCGGGCGCTGCCTGGCCGTCGTCGTGCCCGGCGGCGCGCTGGCGCTGGCGCTCTACGCCGCCGCGGTGTGGGGGCTCCCGGAGCAGGTGATCCTCCACGACGGGCCGCTCACCCACTTCGCCGGCATGCCGGCGGAATGGCAAAGGCTCTATCTGCACACCGCGGGACTGGATGCGCCATGGCGGACCGCCGGCCAGGTGCTCGCCTCCCTGGGGCTCGACGGCGCCCTGCTCGCCCTGGCGGCGCGGTTCGCTCTGCCGGCGCCACGGCCGCGGCTGCGCTACGCCGCCCTGATGCTCGGGCTCCTGGCCGCGTACCTGGCCAGCCCCCTGGCGGACCCGCTCAAGAACCTGCCGCCGCTGGTGACGGCGCTGCCACTGGTGGTGGCGGGGGCGGCGGTCGCCCTCCTCCTCCGTCGTCCTCTCGCCGGCGCGCGCGAGCGGTCGCGCCTCACGCTCCTTGCCTTCAGCGCCCTGGCCGGCGGCCGGGTCCTGCTCGGCATGTCGCTGGGTCCCAGGATGGGGCCCTACGTGACCCTGCCGCTGCCCGGCCTCCTGGCGAGCGCCGCGGTGCTCGCCGACGGCCTGGCGCCGCGGCTGCCGGCGCCGGCGGCCTTCCGCCGGCGGCTGGCGGCGGTGGCAGCGGTCCTCGCCGGCCTCTTCCTCCACCGCCTCGACCGCGCCGACCACCGGCCGCCGCTCGGCGTCCTGCATACGACCCAGGGCGAGCTGCTCCTGCCGCGGGAGAAGGCCCAGGCGATCGGCCAGACCCTGGGCCTGCTCGCGGCGCGCGGCCGCCCGGGCGACATGCTGACCGCCTTCCCCGAGGGCGGTTTCTTCAACTTCGTCACCGGCCTGCGCAGCCCGCTGCGCCAGGACGAGGTGACCCCCGGCGTGCTGTCCGGCGGACGCGAGCTGGAGGCGGCCGGCCTGATCCGCCGCGCCGGCCCGCGCTTCGTCCTGCTGCTCAACCGCCCGACCGGCGAGTACGGCCCGGCGTCCTTCGGCCGCGACTACGACGTCCTCCTCTGGCGGGAGGTCGAGCGCGACTACCGGCTGATCGCCGTCCTCGGCGCCGCCGGCGCCGCGACGCCGGTGGGCGGCGGACCCTTCTTCATCCGTATCTACGAGAGGGTGGGCTGAGGCCATGCGGCGGCGCGGCTCCGGCCCCTTTCCGGCCGCGGGGGAGCGCAACCGGCGGGGCGTCGTGGGCCGCCCGCCCGTGAGGGGCACGGGACGTGCAAAACTCCACGCTGCCATGCGCCCCGTCCTGCCCGCCGCCATCGGACCCGCTGCCCGCGCCGGGGCCCGCACCCGACGCCCCGGAAAGGAACCGTTCATGCCCCGTGCCGCAAGCCGCCTGCTCCTCCGCCTTGCCGCCACGCTCGCCCTCGCCCTCCCGGCCGGCGCTCCGGCCTGGGCCGCGGTGACGGTGACCATCGGCCGCCCGCTCGACGGCGACATCCTGGCCTCGCCGGTCGGCATCACGGCGCAGGCCACGACCGACGCGGCGGGCGCCGAGGTCACCGGCTGGCACGTCTACGTGGATGGGGTCTCCGCCTACGGCACCGCCGGACCGGCGGCGGCGATCAACCCGCACGTGGCGCTCGCCAACGGCCCGCACGAGGTGGTGGTCTTCGCCTGGGACTCGACCGGCGACAACGCCTCGGCAACCGTCAACGTCACCGTCGGCACCTGCTCGGGCTTCACCGTCAGCCTGGACGCGCCGGCCGGCGGCACCGAGACGGCGCCGGTGCACTTCAGCGCCAGCGCCGCGAGCTGCCACCGCATCACCGGCCTGGCGGTCTACGCCGACGGCGTGCGCCTCTTCGCGCAGAGCGGGCCGCGCTCGCTGGACACCGACGTGGACCTGCCGGCCGGGAGCCACACCGTCATGGCGCGGGCCTGGGACTCGACCGGCGCCACCGCCAGCTCCGGCAACGTGGCGCTGGAGGTCGAGGCGCCGGCGCCCGCCGCGCCGGCCAGACCGGCGCCGTCTCCCGCGCCGGGGCAGCGCAAGCCGCCGGCCGCGCCGCCTCCTCCCGCTTCACCTGCGCCAGGGGGCCGCACCCTTCCGTAGAGCAGCTATGATCGCACCGGCGGTTGGCCCCGCCGGGCGCCGCCGCGGCCTGCCGGGCGACCGGGCGGCCGGCCGAGCAGCCCGGAAGGAGAACGGGAGGACAGGGAGATGCCCATGCACGATCAGCTCATCGTGGTCACCGGCGCCAGCGGCCACATCGGCGGCCGTCTGGCCGAGATGCTGCTCGCCGGACACCGCCGGGTGCGCGTGGTGGCACGCCGCGAGGAGCACCTGCGCGCCCTGGGCGAGAAGGGCGCCGAGGTTCTCACCGGCGACCTGGGGGATGCCGAGTTCACCCGCCGCGCCTTCGCCGGCGCCCACGCCGCCTTCACCATGCTGCCGCCGATCCTCGCCGCCGCCGACCTGCGCGGCGAGCAGAACCGGTTCGCCGAGGCGATCACCCGCGGCCTGGAGCAGGCCGGCGTGCGAAAGGTGGTGAACCTGAGCAGCATCGGCGCCGAGGTGCCCTACGGCACCGGACCGATCGCCGGCCTCCACGATCTCGAGGAGCACCTCGATCGCCTGGCCGAGACCAACATCGTCCACCTGCGGCCGACCTTCTTCATGGAGAACCATCTGCACGCGATCGGCGGCATCGCCGCCCAGGGGGCCTACGTCGGGACCCTGCGCCCCGACCTGGCGCTGCCGATGATCGCCACCATCGACATCGCAAGCGAAGCCGAGCGTCTGCTCGCCGGCATCGGCTTCGAGGACAAGTCGACGGCCGAGCTGCTGGGGCCGCGCGACCACACCCTGCCGGAGGCCGCTCGCATCCTCGGCGCCGCCATCGGCAAACCCGACCTGCCCTACGTGCAGGTCACCGACGAGCAGGCCCATCCGGCCATGGTGGCGCAGGGGCTCACCCCCCACATGGCCGACGCGATGCTGGAGATGTACCGCGCCTTCAACGCCGGCAAGATCCGTCCCGCCGAGCCCCGCCTGCCCGAGAACACCACGCCGACCACGCTCGAGGACTGGGCGCCCGAATTCGCCGGCGCCTACCACCACCACACCCGGCATCAAGCCTCGGGCCACCAGCCGGCCGAGCGCTGACGGAGCAATGCCTTCCATGAATGCGGTGACGTACCGGGGCCGGCATGCCGCCGTCCCAGCCCCGGCCCCGTCAGCGCGTGGTGGCCGGCGCGGGCGGGTGTGGCTAGAAAAGAGCCCCACCAGGGGCAGATTCCTGTACAATCGGTACCATGACGGTCGAAATCGATCCGCAAGATCAGGATAAGGTCCGGCGCTTCGTCGCCCTGCTCAAACAGGCGATCCGTGCCGCCGGGTTCAGCGTGAGCGAGGTCGAGCGGCGCCTCGGCGTCGGGCCCAAGGCCCTGCGGCGCATCTTCAGCGGCCACGTGGACCTCAAGCTCAAGCACGCGTATGCCATCCTGCGCATCATCGGCATGTCGGAGCAAGAGTTCTTCGCCCTGGTCGGGCCCCAGGCACCGGGGTCCCAGTCCTCGGCGGCCGGCATCCTCGCGGTCTTTCCGCAGGTGGGATTCCCCGGCAACTACGACCGCCGGGTCCACGAGCCCAAAGCGCCGAGCGGTGAGGACTTCGACCGCTGGGTCGAGGAGGCCGTGAACCGGATCCTGGGGCGTCGTGGGCTCACCGACTCGCCGGAGCCGAAGTCCGAGCTGGAATCGAAGCCCAAGGATGAGCCGAAACCGGAGCCGAGTTCCGAGATCCAGCAACCGGACGGCTGGCAGGCGACGAAGCCGCCACAGCAGCGGCGCCGGCGTCCCGGCCGCCGGCGCACGAGCATCTAGGCGCCGGCGCGGTCTGATCGGGCCGGGCGCCTATCCGGCGCACTCTGATCGGGCCGGGCGCCTATCCGGCGCAGTCTGATCGGGCCGGGCGCCTATCCGGCGCCCTCGGCCGCACCTGCCGCCGCCGGTTTCACTGGTTGGCGCTCCAGGCTCTTGAGGAAGGTGACCACGATCTGGATGACGTCGAGCAGCTGGCCGCCGCCGTCGGCGCAGGCGCTCTGCAGCAGCAGCAGGGTCACGATCGCCTCGCGGGCGACGCGCATGGCGCGGAAGGTGGCGATGATCTCGCCCGCCAAGGCGTGGATCTCGGCATGGCGCCCCTGCCGGGCCCACAGGGCGGCCAGATCGAGGCCGGCGATGGCCGCCTGGTAGATCTTGCCGTGGTGGGCAAAGCCGGCGCGCGCCTCGCGCAGCGCCGCCTCGGCGCGGGCGAAGTCCGCGAGCCCGGCGTAGATCCTCCCCTCCAGCCAGCGCAACCGCAACAGGGCGATGTCGTTGCCCTGCTGGACCACCAGGTGCCGGCTGCGCCAGAGCAGGCGGCGCGCCGAGCGGAAGCGTCCGAGGTCGGCCAGCTGGGTGATCATGCCGTGGACCAGGGTGGCGGCGAGCTCCGGGTCCCGCTCCAGGTCGAGCAGGTCGAAGCCGCGCCGCATCAACAGGATCGCCGAGGCGGGGTCGCCGTCCCAGCCGGCCATGCAGCCGGCGCTGTAGAGCGCCCGTCCGGCAAGGTGGCGCCGCCCCTCCTGCAGGTGCAGGTCGTGGACCAGCCGCAGCACGCCGCGGGCATCGTCGTAGCGGCCCTGCGCTCCCAGCAGCGAGGCCAGGAAGTCGGCCACCCGCGTCACCAGCAGGCCGGAGCGCGAACCGTGCTGGCACCAGTACACCGCGCGGTTGATCGCCTGGCTGGCGCGCGGCAGGTCGTTGCAGATGCGGTAGGCGTTGCCCAGCTGCGCCCACGCCAGGGCCCGCAGATCGGCAACCGGCTCGGCGCCCAGCTCCCTGGGGCTCAGCCGGTCCGCCGCGTGCTGCGCCATGCGGGTGAAGTGCAGGGTCTCCTGCGGGTCGTGGTTGCGCAGGGAAAAGGCGGTCCTGAGCAGGGCGTGGACCCGCGGCAGCCCGCGCAGCGACGCCATCTTGACCACCGTCAGGTCGAGCAGGGGGGAGTCGCCGGAGAGCAGCGAGGTGAGGACGGCCACCGCCTCCGCCCGTGCCGCGGCGAGCTGCTCGACGCGCGCCGCGGCCCGTGAGACCGCCTCGCCGTAGGCTTTCGGCGAGCGCCCGGCCGGCACCAGCCCCACGCCTCGCGCCACCGTGCGCAGGCAGCTCGGGCAGCCGCGCAACAGGTGGCGCAGAAGGTGGCGGCTGCGCGGGCGCGAGAGCGTGCCGTCGAGGAATCGCGCCACGTCGCCGGGTTGCAGATGGTCGGCCGCGGAACCTTCCAGGGGAGAGCTGGATCGCGCCATTAGACAGCGGAATTGTGCCATCGATTGTGCGGGGAGGAAAGCCGCCAGCCCGAGCCAGCCGGGGGAGGCGTGGCGCGCCGGAGCGGCGGGGCCGGGGGATGGGACCCCGAGCCCGCGGGGCGGAGGGGAGCGGCCGGCGATCAGCCCGGCCCGCAGCCGTTCGGATCGGCCGCCGGGTTGGTGCAACCGGCCTGG
>JASLEW010000903.1 GCA_030150965.1 Thermoanaerobaculia bacterium
GGCCAGCATCCCGGCCAGGCGCTCGGCCGGGTAGGCAGGGTCGAGCGGCACGTAGGCGCCGCCCGCCTTGACGATGCCCAGGACCGCCACCACCAGGGCGGCCGAGCGCTCGGCGCAGAGGCCCACCGCCACCTCGGGACCGATGCCCAAGACCCGCAGGCGCGCGGCCAGCCGGCCGGCGCGGCGGTCCAGCTCGGCGTAGCTCAGGCGCTCCGCCGGGCCGAGCAGCGCCGTGGCAGCGGGCGTGCGCGCCACCTGGGCGGCGAACAGCTCGGCCAGGGTCGCAGGGTTTTCCGCCGTGGTGTCCAAGGGTGTCGGTGTCCCCATTGTCAAGACCATGAGTGCCGCGCCGCCGGTGCGGCGCTCCCGCGAGAGGTCCGGATCAGAAACGGGGAACAACCAACGTTTGCTGATCGTATCCGGTGCATGCCCGGAGGGATCCGGGCCTTCCCCGACTCTGTCTCATGAGTATAGCTGGATAGGCACACTTGCCAATGTGATTATGGAATTTGCCGGCCGCGACCGATCTGTCACCTTTCGGAAGCCCCGATCTTCTTCCGGTGCATCCGTGATGTAGTGCCGGTGCCGCCCACGCACCTGTTTCGCCTGCTCATCTGCTGACGCCGCTTGACAGCCGGGCCGCCCGCGACCAAAATGAAATTCCAACCTGCTTGCAAACGGAAGCGCCCAAGGGAGGGTGAAGCGTTGACGCCCGAGCTGCCGACGGGGAACCTGGACCGCCGCCGCTTTCTGCGGCTGGCCGGCACCAGCACGGCCGGCCTGGTGCTCTGGCGCCGGCGTCCGGCCACGGCGTTCCTTCCGCTCGCACCGTTGATCGGGGTTTTGGTGGATTTTGTCGTCGCGGTCGGTGCACAGGTGGTGGGCAGTACGATCGCCGAGTATCTCAAGACCCTGCGCCGCGAGGAGGCGCTCAGGGAGAGGATACTCAAGACCAACGAGCTGCTGGCCCGCCGCGGGTTCGGGGATCTGAGATATTCCCGGGTTTACGGCTCGTCGTCCTCCGAGCAGCGTATCTACTATCCGATCGTCAACTCGCACTGTTCCTGCCTGAACTTCACCGCTCCCTTCCTCCGCCTCGGCTGCGGCTGCGAGCCGGTGACCATGATCCAGGGACCTCACCTGGCGGGCCTGGCCCTCGCCGCCGGGCGGTTGCGGCAGCGGTGGTCGCCGGTCGAGGTCGCCCAGCACCTTATACCCATCACCGGTGTGCGGCTGAGCCACGGCACTCCGCAGGACGGCTATGACGGACCTCTGCTCTATCACAGTGCCGAGGCGCAGGTCCGGGTCGAGTACCGCCCCACGGCACCGAATGCCGGGGTGGTGGCGGTCTGGGCCCACCGCCACGGCGATCGGGTGGCGGTGGTGAGTGATGAATGGGGCCTCAGGTTTCCCTGACGCGCCGGCCAGACAGGAGAGGTGATGAAGATCCTGACTTTGAGCAGACCGCAGGCGGTGACCATCCTCGGGCTGGGCCTGCTCCTGCCCCTGCTCACCGGTTGCCAACGGCTTGCCGAGACGATGCCGGCGATCGATCCGGCGATCGCCCCCGACGTGACCACCGACTTCGCCGATCGCATCGATCCGGGGGCGCAGGGGATCGCCTGCTTCCATCGCGCGCTGGCGGCCGACGGCGACTGGGAGAACCAGCCGCCCTACGGCGACGTCTGGGTGCCGCGCGTCGCCCGCTCCTGGCGCCCCTACACCGCCGGGCACTGGCTCAACACCGACGAGGGATGGGCCTGGGCGGCCGACGAGCCCTGGGGGTGGGCGGTGTTCCACTACGGGCGCTGGCTCTACGACTCGCAGAGCCGCTGGGTGTGGGTGCCGGGGACCCGCTGGGCGCCGGCCTGGGTGGCCTGGCGCTCCGGCGGCGGCTATCTGGGCTGGGCGCCGCTGCCGCCCGCGGTCGGCTTCGTCGACGGCGAGGGCCTCACGGCCGGCGCCGCCGAGATCAGCGCCACCCATTTCTGGTTCGTGCCCGAGGCGTCGTTCGTCGCCGCCGACCTGGCGGCCCACCTCGTGGCCGCCGGCCTGGGCGCGGCGATCTTCTCCCGCACCGTGGACATCACGCGCTACACCGTGGTCCACGACCGCATCGTCAACGTGGGGATCAGCGCGCAGCACATCGCCGAGGTCACCGGCCGCCCGGTGCCGCTGCGGTCGGTGGCCAGCCTCAGCGCCGGCGCGGGCTCGACGCGCGGCGTGTTCTACCAGCCGGCGGCGGTCGTCCGCGGCAGCCAGGCCGTGCACGCCGAGTTCGGCCGGGCGCTGCACGCGCAGGTGGCGGCGGAGAGGCGCGTCGCCGCCGGCAGCAGCCGCCTGGCGCCCGGCCAGGCCCATGCCGCGGGCACCTATCGCACGTCCAGCGCGGCACGTGCGATCGGCAGCAGCAGGGCTTCGTCCTTCGCCGCCGCCGGCGGCGGCAGGTCCGTGGCCCAGAGGGGCAGCCGGTTCCAGGGTGCCGCCGGATCCTCGCGGCAGGCTTTCAACAGCTCCTTCGGACAGCCGGGCACACACGCCACCGGCAAGGGTTCACCGCGCGCCGGACGGAGCCTTGCGGATTCCTCGCCTGCCGGGCGGAACACGCAGCTTTCCGCGGCGACGCCACGCACCGGCCAGACGCCGGCGGCCTACCCGCGCGGGTTCCAGGGAACAGCGGCAGGGCCGCGCGGCGCCCAGACCTCGGCGCCTTACCAGCGCGGCGGCCAGCCGTATGGCGCCTCACGGCCTGGTCTGCAAACGCAGTCGCCCTCTGCGCGCGGCAGCCAGACGCCGTATCAGTTCCAGCGCGGCGGCCAGCCGTCGGCGCAGATGTCGCAGGGCCCCCAGGCCGGGTTCCGCCCGCAGATGCAAGGCCGGCCGAGCGCGGCGCCCCAGGGCCGTTCGCGCCGCCCGCCCGCCTGACCGGCCGCCGGGGCGCCGGCCGCCCCAACCGGTCACCTGCTGCGCATCGGCCGGCCATATGGCCACGGCGACCGGCGTCGCCGGTGCTACCATGCCGAGGGAGCATCGAGGAGGGGCCAAGATGGCCGTTCGAGACACAGCCCGCCGCAAACTCACCTACGAGGACTATTGCCAGATCCCCGATGATGGTCAGCGCCACGAGATCATCGAAGGGGAGCACCACGTGAGCCCTGCGCCACACCTGGACCATCAGGCCCTCTCCGGCAACCTCGTCGAGGTGCTCCGCCCTTTCGTCCGCAGGCATCAACTCGGCCGGCTTTACTACGCGCCAGTCGATGTCGTCCTGTCGTCCAACGACATCGTCCAGCCCGATATCCTCTTCATCTCGGCGGCACGTCTCGCCATCCTGACCAAGGCCAACGTCCAGGGTGCACCGGACCTGGTGATCGAGATCCTCTCGCCCTCCACGCGGCACCTCGATGAAACCCTCAAGCGCAAGCGCTACCACCAACTTGGCGTCCACGAATATTGGATCTTCGACCCCCGCCGCAAGAGTGTCCGCATCTTCCGCCGCGGCCAAGGCGCCGGCTTCGGTGCGCCCCTCGAGCTGACCGCCGCCGCGGGCCAGATCCTCACCACACCGCTGCTCCCTGGCCTCGAGATCGCGCTCCACGAGATGTTCATCTGCCAGGGTCCCTTCAGACTGGTTGTCGCTCCCGCCCTTCACGTCCTTGATGAGGTCGTAGAGCTGGCCGGAGTAGACGCCGACACCGTCGCTGCCGCCGGGTAGGGAGCAGCAAGTGCAGCGGGGTGGGGAGGCGTGCCGCCCTCCCCACCCCCTGGGTAGCCGTGGCCCGCCCGCGCCTCAGGGGCAGGGGAAGGCGGCGGTGTCGGTGACCGCCGGCGCCGGCGGCCCCTGGTAGTTGAAGTAGATCTTGGACTCGCCCGACTGCACGTCGGTGACCGTCAGGCGGTAGAACACGTTGGTAGTGGCGGCGCTGAACACCCACCACTGGCTGTTGAGGCCGCAGCCGTTGATGACCTTGGCCATGAGCTCCCAATCGTCCGCGGTGAAGAACCAGAAGAGGCCGGAGCCGGTGTTGGCCACCGGCACGACCGTGGCGGAGGTGCTCGCCGTGCCGGGAGCGCCGGTGCGGAAGGTGGCGCCGATCAGGAAATGCCCCTGGAGGCAGAGGGTCTGGGGGCCTGAGGCGCCGCAGCTGGCCTCGGCCGGCGGCCCCAGGACGTGCGGCAGCTCGCCGTGGAAGGTGCCGTTGTGCACGCCGAGCGAATCGTTGGGGCTGTTCATCTGCCACACCGCCACCAGGCCGGGCTGGGCGCTGCCGAGATGGACGTTGATGTCGGCCTGGATCTCGGCCTGGGTGCGGGCGACGTTCCACAGCCGCACCTCGTTGACCGAGCCGTTGGGGCTGTAGACCCAGTTCGCGTCGCCGCCGATCTGGAGCGCCGCCGTGCTGCCGGTGGGTGGACCGGAATCGTGGAAGGTCGCCACCAGCTCGCCGTCGACGTAGTGATTGCGCGTCACGCCGTCGGAGGTGATCGCCAGGTGCGTCCAGATTCCGCTGGGCACCGGGCCGCCGGTCAGCACCGAGCTGGTGCCCCGGACGTAGGACCGCAGCACGGCCCCGGTCGGCGAGCTCGCCGAGTTGCACACCCCCATCCAATAGGATTGCTTGTAATCCTTGCCGATGATGCTGCGGCAGTCCTGGTTGGCGGACGGCACGGTGAGGCTCACCCAGGCCTCGATGGTGATGGCGCCGGTCGGGTTGAGCGCCGGGCTGTCGGGGATCTGCAGCGAGCCGTTGTGGGTGTCGGCCAGGCCGTCGCCGTCGAAGGCCGTCCACAGGCCGAAGGGCTGGGCGTGCAGCGCCGCGGGCGCCCCGGCCAGACACGCCACGGCGGCGGCCAGCCCGAGCCAGCGGGTCCATCCGGCCCGGTTATCCTCTCTTCTCCTCATCGTCTCCTCCTGTCATGTTGTGGGAGCCCGGCGCCGCCGCCAGCCGCCGGCGTCCGCGGGCTCAAGCTCTCAGGCGTCCCGTCCGGCGCCGG
The DNA here is from genome assembly GCA_030150965.1 of Thermoanaerobaculia bacterium. GTDB lineage: Bacteria > Acidobacteriota > Thermoanaerobaculia > Multivoradales > UBA5704 > JASLEW01. The sequence continues at coordinate 4,996 of JASLEW010000903.1, forward strand.
CGTTACGGCCGGCGCTCCTCCGCCAACCCGCGAGTCCCGTCGCGGTCGAGGGCGTCCACGTCGTCGCGGACGCCGAGCAGCTCCCAGCGCTGGAGCGCCAGGGGCACGTTGCCGTTGCGCCAGACGAAGTCGTGGAACCGGCGCAGCTCGAAGGAGCCGCCCTGCCGGAGCCTCGCCTCGGCGAGCAGGTGGACGATCTGGAGCTTGCCGATCTGGTAGCCGATGGCGAAGCCGGGCGCGGCGGCGAAGGCCGACGCCTCGGCGCGGGCGGTGGCCGCGTCCATCGGCACCGCGGTGCGCAGGTAGTCGGCGGCCTGGGCGATGGTGAAGGTGCCGAGCGCCAGCCGCACGTCCACCTCGACCCGCAGCGCCCGCAGGCGGGCGTAGCTCCAGATCATCTCCCGGGTGCGCGGGCTGTCGTCGAAGAGGCCCATGGCGAGCATCATCTCCTCGGCGTAGAAGCCCAGGCCCTCGTTGGCCGCCGAGTCGTACCAGCGGCGCCGGATCTCATCGTCGTGGCGGCGCGACAGCGCGAGCTGGAAGCCGTGACCGGGGATCCCCTCGTGCACCATGTCCGGCCGCGGGTCGCGCGCCATCGACAGCGCGAAGTAGCCGAGGTCCGGCCCGGGCCGCGGGACGTAGCGCGTCGCGCCCGCCGTGGACCCCGGTGCCAGCGGAAAGTCGGTGCCTTCGCCGAAGCCGGCGAGCGGCGCCAGGTAGGCGGGCAGCGGGCGGTAGCCGTAGTGCGGCATCCAGTCCGGCACCGTCAGCACGCCGCGGCGCTCGAGGAAGGCGCGCACGTCCAGCTCGTCCCGGCGGGCGGCCTCGATCTGGGCCTCCTGGCCGGGGAACAGCGGCAGCTCGGGGAGTCCCTGGTTGCGCTGGCTCTCGAGCGCCTCCGCCGCCACCGTGCGCGCCCACTCCTGGCGACCCATCGCCAGGATCTGCTCCGGGGTGAAGGGCAGCAGGGCGACCCGGCGCAGGAAGAAGAGGTAGGCGTCGCGGCCCACGGCCACGGCGGCGGGCATCCGGTCCACCCCCGCCGCCAACCACGCCCGGTAGGCTTCGAGCGCCGCCACGGCAGCCGGCAGGGCGGCGTCGAGCGGGCCGCGGCTCTCGGCCGCCAGCCGCGGGCGCAGGGCTTCCGCCGCCTGGCGCAGCCGCGGGCCGATGTCCTCGAGGTTGTCGATGGCCAGCCGGGCGAAGGGCTGGGCGGCCTGATCCAGGTTGGCGCGGCCGTCGGCCAGGATGCGGGGGAACGCCGCCAGCCGCCGCACGATGTCGCCGCTGCGCTCGGCGGTGAAGGGCGGCGGCGGCAGCAGCGCATCGACCAGCGCGCCGAGGGTCTGGGCGAGATAGAACCCGGGGTCGCGCCGCCACAGGCGGACGCCGTCGAGCTCCCAGTGCACCCGCGCCAGGGTCGAGCCGAGGAGGCGGTGGTCCACCTGCTCGGCGACCGGGCGGCCGCTGCCGGCGAGCGCCCGCCAGCGCTCCTCGAAGCGCGCCAGCTCCCGGCGGCGCGCCGCCACCGCCCCGGCCGACCAGTCCGGGGTCCAGCCGGCCGGCCGCTCCAGGCGCGGGATGTCGTCGTCGTTGATCGGCTGTCCCGCCGCCCGGAAGGCCCAGAGGTCGCGGGCGAGGCTCTGCAGGTCGTCGGCGGCTGCCGGCGCCGGCCAGGGCAGGGACAGCAGGAGCAGCAGCAGCGCGAGCGCGCCCGGCCGGACCGTGGGATGCATTCCCCAGAAGAGAGCACAATCCGCCGCGGCGGGCAATCGCCCGCACCTCCGGGTAGTGCTCCGTTCCTGTGTGGCCGGCCCGGCCGGCAGGGGGGTTGGGAAGCCGGCCCCTGGGTTTTATGGCCTGCCCCGCAGCACCCCACCTCTAAGCCCAGGCATTCAAGGCATGGGGAATCACGAGCACTGCTAGACAGTTACAGATATCTGCATGTCGGTATTGTCGGTTGCGAGCGCCGGCAGTTATACTTGCGTCCCGGACAACTCCGGCTGCACACTAGTAAAGGTTGAGGAGGAGCACGGCAATGCCAGAATACACGCTAAGTGTCCTTCTGTGGCAGGAGGACAACCTGTGGCTGGCTCAATGCCTCCAGTACGACATAGCCGCCCAGGCAAAGACTCTCGGCGATCTACGGTACGAGTTGGAGCGCATCCTAGTTGGACACCTAGTCATCTCTGCCGAGAACGGTGCCGAACCGTTCGAGGACATCCCGCCTGCGCCGACAGAGTTTTGGCAGAAGTATCTGAAGGCGAACATGCGGCTGCAAGCGGACACAATGCCGTTCAGGATGCCGCATCCGCCGCAACGACCACTCCCGAAGCCTGACTTTCGTATCGCCGCCTAGAGGGCAGGGGACTAGCCGTTGGCATACCCCTTCGCCGCGATGCCCTCTGTGCAGGACTTCATCACGTCCTGCACAGAGAAATACGGTGCGCGGCTCCGCGAGACGGAAGGGGAAGTCGTTGGGCCGAAAGGTCCGGTGAAGTTCCGGTACCTGGAGCGGGAGGTGGCCGGGCAGAAGAAAAGATCTGCCCCGCTGCCCGACGATAATGCCGAGATGTTCACGCCGCCGGTCCTCAGGTCCTACTGTAGGCAGCTGGGTATCCCGGTAGAGGACTTCGGCTTAGTCCTCGGCTAGGCTAGAGCAAGGAAACGGGTCTTGTTGTCCACAGCCCAGCGCTGCCGCCAGTAGATCTGCCATCGTCCATGGCCTCCTGGTGACGCCGGCCGCCATGGCGGGCGTCATGCGGATGCTCTTGTGCATCCGGCAGAAGTTGTAGTAGGCGAAGTAGAGCGCCAGGGCCGCCCGCAGGTTGGCCCGCTTCCGGCTGAAGCCGCTCGAGAGGCGGGTCATGCGCCGCAGATGGGCCGTTTGGTTTCAGGGTGTCTCGTCCTCCCTCGACTCTGGAATTATTGTAGGGTAAATAACCCTGCGCGTCAAGAGTGAAACCAGGGAATCTGGCGCTTGACTGTGCAGGGTTTTACGGCCTACACTAACCGGCATGGCTAGACCCAAGGCCGAGCAGACCCAATCCGTCTCCCTCCGCCTCCGCATGTTCCCCGAGCAGGAGCAGCTGATCCGCCAGGCGGCCGGCCAGGCGGGGATCAGCATCTCGGCCTGGATCAGGGAGCGCCTGGTGCGCGCCGCTCGGCGCGAGATCAGTCAGGCCGCGCGGTATGAGGCTCCTGGGGCGGCCGGCCCGTAGAAGTCCGAGCAACTGGCTCGACGGTGGGAGCGGGACAGCGGGCGTGCAGCGGTGTCGCATCGCTTCCTCCTTCGAGAACTGCGACGCGGGAACCGCCTGGTGGATGTAGACTTCCCGTGGACGAGGTCCAGGCGGTTCCGCGTCTGTCCCTCAGAACCGCCAGCGGTTCCAGCCGCTGGCGGTTCTATTCTGCGCGCCTAAATCACTGAAAACAATGGGTTTAGCTGGGGATTAATGCGGGGTTATTACCCAGGGCGGAGAGGGTTTTTCCCCAGCCAACAGAGGTTTTTACCCAGCATGAGGCGGTTTTTACCCAATGCCGATCTACTCCTGGGTAATAACCCTCTGTCCTCTCGGTATCAACCCAAGAACCTGCCGGTAGTGGTGGATCGCGCGCAGGACTTCTACCTCTCTTTCGACCTGACTATGGCGCTGCTCCGCTGCTCGATACTTTGCTTCTGCTTCATGTACCGATAGACGTTGCTCCATGAACATGGCGGCGTTGAAATCTGGCGGCCCATGCACGATGAGATCGAGGCGTTCCTTCTCCTGCTCGCGTTCCTTCAGGAGGGGGCCTAGGTCGGGGTCACTGATGTCAAGCCCGATAGAGATCGCTTCTCGCTCTTTCACCGGGAGGTCGGCTTTGATCCTGGCTAGGCCGGCGTCTCGCTGGGCGTACTCGGCCCGCATCACGCGCAACTTTCTCTCGGTCTTGCTCTCAGGCGCCGGGAGTGTTTCCGCCTTTCGCCTCCGGGCGAACTTCTTACGGAGCCGTTCTTCAAGCGTGGACGGTTGCCCTGGCAACTTCAGCAGCTTTGCCGCCTCCCTGGCTGCTTCCCGCTCGCCAATCGCAGGCTGGGCAGCCAGGAGGTTCACCATGAGTTGGATTGCCGCCCCATCCTCCTCTTGCGGCCGTCCACCTTGGTTTGGCAATCTTGCGCACCTCCCATCAGGTGCCGCCCGTAGAGAGGGGAAAGGCGGCGCGGCGGGCCGGGCTACGGGGCACCCGGCTTTCGGCGGCCAAACCTAGCCGCGCCTGCACTGCGGATTCTACTGCGGAGGAGGCAGGAAGGACTCGACCCGGCGGCTCACCTGCTCGGCCGTGTCTTCGAGCCAGGCGGCCACGGACGGGTAGCGCAGGTGCTGGGCCACCCGCGCCCACCTGCGGGCCTGCTCGGCGCTCGCCCTCACCGAGAATGAGGTGACCTTGAGGCGGGGCGCCGTCACTGCAAGGCTCCGCGGCGCCGGATGCTCTCGACCTCCCCGAAGGGGCCGAAGTGGCGGGAGAAGGTGTCCTCCGAGCAGTCGAGCGCTGCCAGCAGCCTGGCAAGGACGGGGGCGGAGGGAAGTTGCTGGCCGCGTTCGTAGGCCGAGAGTGCAGCCGGGAGAATGCCGGCGCAGCCGGCGACTTGGCGCTGCGTCTCCTGCCGCTCCTGGCGCAGCCGCCGGACGGTGCCGCCGACCTGGCGGGCGATGCGATCCTTACGCGGCATCGGTTCGCGCCTCCTTCCCGGCCGCGGGGCCGTTGGGGGTGGGTGGCGCCGGCTCCAGGCCGTAGATCGCCATCAGCTCGGCCGCCTGGGCCAGGGCGACCTCCGAGAACGGCGGCCGGCCGGCGAAGGCGTCTCGTACCAGGTCTTCCAGGAACTCGCCCAGGGACAGGTCGTACAGCTCCGCCAGGGCCTTGAGTACCTTCACCATCCGCTTCTCCAGCCGCACGCCGGTCTGGACGCGCTCGATGTCGTCGTGGCGGCTCATCTCAGCTCCTCCTCGATTGCCTGGACGATGGCGGCGACCCGGCCGGCGAGCTTGCCGGCGGAGACGGCTAGGGCGTTGTCGTCGGCTTCCAGGGAGGACTCCTCCGACTCGCGGTCGATCATGGCTAGGTAGCCCTGGAGGTAGCGGAGGTCGGCGAGGGCGGCGCGCAGTTCGGCGCGGGTGATGGACGTGTCGCCGCCCAGCTCGTGCGTCACCTCCAGGGACATGTCGTAGATCAGGCGGCCCACCCTGCGGATGGCCTCGCGGTCCTCCGGGTCATCGATGCAGGTCAAAGCTGTTTCTCGGAACGAGTCTGACTCGTTCCAGTGCGGCGGGGTACCATTGGCGTAGCTCGGCATGAGGCGCGATCCTCCTGCTGGGTCAGGTCCCGGTGTCGGTTCCGGCCTTCACCGGGGCCGCTTGCTGTGGGTTGGGAGAAGGGCGTCCCCTCCCTTCAGAAAGGGACGCTAGCGTAAGTCAGGCGGCCTGGCACCAGCCACACAGGAACGGAGCACTACCCACCTCCGGCACCTCCGGGGCCGCGCCGGGTTAGACTGCGCGGCGGGCCCGCTCCGCCCCCTGCACGGCGGGGCGGGGTCGCTTCGGAGACGACGGCAAACAGGAGAAGGCGAACATGACGACGACAGAAAGGTGGGCCGCCGCGGCCGGCCGGCGGCTCCTGGCCGCGCTCGCGATGGCCCTGGGCCTGGCGTGGGCGCACCCGGCGCCCTGCCGCGCCGCGGATGCCGGCAGCCCGAACCTGGCCGGCGCCTGGCAGCTCAACCCCGAGCTGACCGAGCGGCTGATGCAGAAGCAGTCCGGTGGGACGGCCGGCGAGGGCGGCGGCAAGGAGAGCGGGCACGGCAAGCACCAGGGCGGCATGGACGCCTTCGGCGGCGGGCCGCAGGGCGAGGGGGGCATGGGCGTCCCCCGGCCGGCGGGAGCGCCCCACGAGCCGGATCACCATGAGCTCGGCATCACCTTCGCGTTGCGCGACCGCTTCACCATCGCGCAGGAGGGTAACCAGATCGTGCTCAGCGACGGCCAGGGCGGCGCGGTGACCGTGAGGACCGACGGCAGGCGGGTGCACGCGGCGTCGATGCCGGGAGGTCCGGCCGAGGTGCGGGCGAGCTGGGAGCGGGACGGCACCCTCAAGCTGGAGGTGCGGCCGGACAGGGGACCCAAGCGCACCGAGTCCTACGTCGTCTCCAACGACCGCAAGCACCTCTACGTGACGATCACCGCGCTGCGCGTCTCCGGCGAGACGGTGCAGCTGATCCGCGCCTTCGATCAGACGCCGTCGGCCGAGCCCAAGGCGGAGGGCGCTCCCGCCGCCGCGCCGCCGCCCGGCGCCTGAGCTGCCGGCTGTTTCACGAGCGGCGCCGCGCCCGCCCGGGAGGGCGGTTGCTATATTGCGCGCGGCGCGGCGATGGACGATTTCCTGGAGGCTCCTGGGGAGGCGGGCGAGGGCCGGCGGCAGACCGATTCCCCGGCGGCAGCGCCGCCGCGGGAGCAGCCGGCTCTGGCGCTGGAGGTTGCGGCGGCGCTGC
>JASLEW010000914.1 GCA_030150965.1 Thermoanaerobaculia bacterium
AGGGGCTGCCGGCGCATGCCGCGGCGGCGCGGCGGAGGCTGGGATGAGCGGTCCCGCCGATCCGGCGGCGCTGGTGCGGCCCGAGCTGCGGCGCCTCGCCGCCTACCACCTCGATCTCTCGCCGTGCCGCCACAAGCTCGACCAGAACGAGGCGCCGTTCGAGCCGCCGCCGTCGCTCAAGCGGCAGGTGGCCGGACAGCTGCGCGCCGCCGCCTGGGCGCGCTATCCGGACTTCCACGCCGAGGCGCTGCGCCGGGACCTGGGGGCCCTCCACGGCTGGCCGGCCGCGGGAGTGCTGGTGGGCAACGGCTCGAACGAGCTGCTCGACGTCTGCCTGGCGGCGATGACGCCGCCGGGGGCGCGGGTGCTGGGCTGCGAGCCGAGCTTCGGGCTCTACCGGATGATGGTGGAGAAGGCCGGCGGCGTGCCCCGCTTCCTGCCCGCGGGCCGCGACCTGCGGCTGCCGCAGGAGGACCTGCTCGCCGCGCTGCGCGGCGGCGGCCACGACCCGCGCGAGCCGCTGTTGCTGTGCAGCCCCAACAACCCGACCGGCGACGCGCTGCCGGCGGCGGCCGTCGAGGCCCTGCTCGCGCTGCACGAGGGGCCGCTGCTGCTCGACAACGCCTACGGCGAGTTCTGCCGCCACGACTACCGGCCGCTGCTCGACCGCCATCCGCACCTGGTGCTGCTGCGCACCTTCTCCAAGGCCTGGGGCCTGGCCGGGCTGCGCCTCGGCTACCTGCTCGCCGACCCGCGCCTGGTGGCCGAGCTGCTCAAGGCCAAGCTCCCCTACAACCTCGGCCACGCCGGCATCCTCGCCGGCCGGGCGGCGGTGGCGGCGGCGCCGCTGGCGCGCCGGCGGGTGGCGGTGGTGGTGGCGCGGCGCGCGCAGTGGCACGAGATGCTGGCGGCGGCGGGCTTCGAGGTGTTTGCCTCGGAGGCCAATTTCCTCCTCGTCCGCTGCGCCGGCCGGGAGGCGGCGCACGCGCTGCGCGACGGCCTCGCCGCCCGCGGCATCCGGGTGCGCGACGTGGGCGGCCATCCCGGCCTCGCCGGCTGCCTGCGCATCTCGGCCGGCAGCGGCGCCGCCCTGCGCGCCACCCGCCGCGCCCTGGCAGACCTGGCAGCCGCCGGCATCCGCCCGGACGCCGGCACGGCCGGCCCGCCTTCAGGGCGGACGCCCGAACCGGCAGGGTCCGTGCCGGCTGGTGCCGTCGCATCCGGAGCCGTGGCGGCCGTTGCCGCAGAGGCGGCGGCGCCCGTCCGCCCGCAGGGTGCGGGCATCCTGGCGCCGCGCCGCGCGGTGGTCGAGCGCTCGACCGGCGAGACGCGGGTGCGGCTGGCGCTGGCGCTCGGCGGCGGACCGCGCCGGGTGGCGGTCGGCAACGGCTTCTTCGGCCACATGTTGGAGGCCCTGGCCACGCACGGTGGCCTGGGCCTGGAGGTGGAGGCCGAGGGCGACCTGCACGTGGACCTGCACCACACCGTCGAGGACGTCGGCATCGCCCTCGGCGAGGCGCTGGCGGCGGCCCTGGGCGAGCGCCGCGGCGTGGTGCGCTTCGGCTCCGCCCACGCGCCGCTCGACGAGGCGCTGGCGCGGGCGGTGGTGGACCTCTCGGGACGCGGCTTCTTCGCCTGGTCGGCGCCGCCGACGATGGCGGGCTCCTGGGTGACGGCCGAGTTCCCGCTGACGCTGGTGGCCGACTTCTTCCAGGCGGTGGCCGACCGCGGGCGCCTGACCCTCCATCTCGACCTGCTTGCGGCGCGCAACGGCCATCACGCCGCCGAGGCGTCGTTCAAGGCCGCAGCCCTGGCGCTGCGCCAGGCGGTGGCGCTGCGGCCGGCGGCGGCGGCGGCCGTCGCCGGTCCGGGAGCCGCCGAAACTCCTGCCGCCGGCGCGCCGGCCGGCGGAGCGGCACCGCCCGAGGGGCTGGCCGAGGTCCCGAGCACCAAGGGGACCCTGACCTCATGACCGCGGCGGAACAGCCGCTGACCGCCGCGGTGGCCGATCCGGCTTCCGCGGCCGGCGCTGCCGGCCCGTTGTCAACGGCCGCCTTCGGCGGTTCGTTCTCCAAGGTCCGCACCGTGCCGACAACCGACAGCGACGGGACCGGTGCGGTCCCCGGACGTGGGGCTGCCTCCTCCGACAGCGACGGGGCCGGTGCGGTCCCCGGAGCTGGGGCTGCCTCGTCGCTTTCGGTAAGCGCCGCCGCCGGCCCTCCGGCCACGGCCTCGACGCCGCGGCCCGAGGATGGCGCGGGGGCACCGGCGGCCGTCGCCGCCACGGTGATCGATGCCGGAGTCGGCAACCTGGGCAACCTGGTGCGCGCCCTTGCCCACGTCGGAGCGGTCCCGGAGGTCACCCGCGAGCCGCGCCGCATCGCCGCCGCGCGCTGCCTGCTGCTGCCGGGCGTGGGCGCCTTCGCGCCGCCGCGCGAGGCGCTGCGCGGCGCCATGGAGGAGGCGCTCGGCGAGGCGCTGGCGGCGGGCGCCTGGCTGCTCGGCATCTGCGTCGGCTTCCAGCTGCTCTTCGAGGCGGGCGAGGAGTTCGGCGTCACCGACGGCCTCGGCCTGCTGCCGGGGCGCGTCACCCGCCTGCCGGCCGGCGTGCCGGTGCCGCACATCGGCTGGAACCGCCTGCACGGCCTGGCCTCCCATCCGCTCCTCGCCGGCCTGGAGCGCCCGGCCAGCGCGGCGGCTGCCGCCGGCCGCGTGGGCCGCCACGTCTACTTCGTGCACAGCTACGCGCCGGAGGGCGTGCCGGCGGATTGCTGCCTGGCGCTGGCCACCCACGGCCGCGCCTTCCCGGCGGTGGCGGCCCGCGGCCGGGTGATCGGCACCCAGTTCCACCCCGAGCGCAGCGGCGCCGCCGGGCTCCGGCTGCTCGCCAACTTCCTGCGCCTGGCCGCGGGAGCGGCGGCTGCCGCCGGAACCGCCGCCGCCGCGGGAGGCCGGCGATGAGCCCCCCGGCGGCCGGCCGGTGCCGCGGGGCTCATCGCCGG
>JASLEW010000926.1 GCA_030150965.1 Thermoanaerobaculia bacterium
CGCCGCCTGGCGGCGGGCGGGCGCTCCGGGCGCGGCGGGGTGAGCGCTCCGTCGTCCGGTGCTGGTCAGGTCCCCTCTTCCCAGCTGTTGAGGTAGCGCTCCTGCTCCGGGGTGAGCACCTGGAGCGCCACGCCCAGGGTCTGCAGCTTGAGCCTTGCCACCTCGCGGTCCAGGTCTTCCGGCACGCGATGCACGGCGACCGGCAGGCGCTCCGGCGCCCTGGCGATCATCTCGGCGGCCAGCGCCTGGTTGGCGAAGCTCATGTCCATGACCGCCGCCGGGTGCCCCTCGGCGGCGGAGAGGTTGATCAGCCGGCCGTCGGCGAGGACGAAGACGCGCGTGCCGCGCTTCAGCCGGAACTCCTCGACGAAGGGCCGCACCATGCGGGTGGCCGACGCCAGGTCGCGCAGGGCGGGCAGCTCCAGCTCGACGTCGAAGTGGCCGCTGTTGCAGACGATCGCCCCGTCCTTCATGCGCTCGAAGTGCTGGCGCGCGATGACGTGCTTGTTGCCCGTCACGGTGACGAAGATGTCGCCGATCTCCGCCGCCCCCTTCATGTCGGTGACGCGGTAGCCGTCCATCACCGCCTCCAGCGCCCGCACCGGGTTGATCTCGACCACGATCACGTTGGCGCCCATGCCGTCGGCGCGCGCCGCGATGCCGCGGCCGCACCAGCCGTAGCCCACCACCACCAGGTTCTTGCCGGCGAGCAGGACGTTGGTGGCGCGCACGATCCCGTCGAGGGTGCTCTGGCCGGTGCCGTAGCGGTTGTCGAACAGGTGCTTGGTGTCCGACTCGTTGACCGCCACGATCGGCAGCTTGAGGGCGCCGTCGCGGGCCATGGCGCGCAGGCGGATCACGCCGGTGGTGGTCTCCTCGGTGCCGCCGCGGATCTGGGCCAGCAGATCGGTGCGCTCCTTGTGCAGCAGCGACACCAGGTCGGCGCCGTCGTCCATGGTGATGTGCGGGTGGGTGTCGAGGGCCGCCGCCAGGTGGCTGTAGTAGGTGTCGTTGTCCTCGCCCTTGCGGGCGAAGACCGAAACGCCGTAATCCTCGCAGAGGCTTGCCGCCACGTCGTCCTGGGTGGAGAGCGGGTTGCTGGCGCAGAGCGTGACCTCGGCGCCGCCGGCGGTGAGCGTGCGCATCAGGTTGGCGGTCTCGCTGGTGACGTGCAGGCAGGCGGCGACGCGCACGCCGGTGAGCGGCTTCTCCCTGGCGAAACGCTGGCGGATGCTCGCCAGCACCTGCATGTCCTGGTCGGCCCATTCGATGCGGAGCTTGCCGGGGCCGGCCAGGCGCGGATCGGCGACGTCGGAGGGGAGGGTGGTGGTCATCTGAGCTCAAGCTCCTCTAAGCCAAAGGTGCGGCGCCGTCCGTGCCGCGGAAGCGGCGGCGCGCGGCGCGGGACCGTCATGATCGGACGCGGCCCGCCGGGGGCCGCGGTCGTGCAGCCGGCGCCTCGCGCCGTCAGACCGCATGCGCAAAGGAAGGCACCCTCTCGACCTCGAGGCCGGCGGCCTCGCGCAGCACGTTCGAGCGGCTGGTGTCCTCCCAGGTGAAATCCGGTTCGTTGCGGCCGAAGTGCCCGAAGGCGGCGGTCTGGCGGTAGATCGGCCGCCGCAGGTCGAGATAGCGCATGATCCCCGCCGGGCTCATCGGGAAGTGCTCGCGCACCAGGGCCTCGATCCGCCGGTCGCCCACGGTGCCGGTGCCCGCGGTGTCGACGTGCACCGACACCGGCTCGGCGACGCCGATGGCGTAGGCGAGCTGCACCTCGACGCGCTCGGCCAGGCCGGCGGCGACGAGGTTCTTGGCGATGTGGCGCGCCATGTAGCAGGCCGAGCGGTCCACCTTGGTCGGATCCTTGCCCGAGAAGGCGCCGCCGCCGTGACGCCCCACGCCGCCGTAGCTGTCGACGATGATCTTGCGGCCGGTGAGTCCGCAGTCGCCCTGCGGGCCGCCGATCACGAAGCGTCCCGTGGGGTTGATGTGGTACACGGTGCGGTCGTCGAGCAGGCTCGCGGGCACCGACGGGCGGACCACCTTCTCGATCACCGTCTCGCGGATCTCGTCGTTGGAGACCCGCGGGTCGTGCTGGGTGGAGACGACCACGGTGTGGACCCGCACCGGCTTGTCGCCCTCGTACTCGACGGTCACCTGGCTCTTGCCGTCGGGCCGCAGCCAGTTGATCTCGCCGTTGCGCCGGGCCGTGGACAGCCGCCGCGTCAGGCGGTGCGCCAGGGAGATCGGCAGCGGCATCAGGGTCGAGGTCTCGCGGCACGCGAAGCCGAACATCAGCCCCTGGTCGCCGGCGCCGCCGGTGTCCACCCCCTGGGCGATGTCGGGCGACTGCGGATCGATCGCCGAGAGCACGGCACAGCTGGCGCCGTCGAACCCATAGTCGGTATGGGTATAGCCGATGTCGCAGATCACCTTGCGCGCCACGCTCGCGAAATCGACGTAAGCCTTGGTGGTGATCTCCCCGGCCAGCATCACCATGCCGGTGGTGACCAGGGTTTCACAGGCCACGCGCCCGGTCGAATCCTGACGCAGGACCTCGTCGAGGATGGCATCGGAGATCTGATCGGCGACCTTATCGGGATGACCCTCGGTGACCGACTCCGAGGTGAACAGGTGGACTGCGGATTCGCTCATCATCACACCTCCGGTTTCGCGCCTTGGCCTGGCTTGTCGCTCAGTGCCTCAGCGCACCGGACAAGACGTACTGCTGATGAAGACGTACCAGACTCGCCAAGCTCGGGGAAGATTGAGAAGAGGACTCAGAAGTCCCGCACAGGCGAGCGCCAATGGTACCAACCTGGTCCTGGTTGGGTCAAACGCTACCGGCGGCGGGTACAAGCCGCCGGCTCCCCGGTCCCACAGTGCTCCATTCCGGACAAACAGGGACGTGCCGAGGCCTGGTAGGTTGGCGCCCGGAAGGTGAGCGGCGCACCGTCCGGCGCGGCTGGCCGGCTGCCCGGCGATGCCGGGCGGTGATCGGCGATGGCCGGCGATGGCCGGCGAGGTTCGGCGACGGGCGGCGAATCAGCGCAGAGGGCGGCTCTCGATCACGCCGTAGAAGAGGGTCGAGATCGCGTGCAGGGTGGACGAGGCGATGGCCTTGCGGCGGGTCTCGAGATGGCCGGTGAGCGAGCTGATCATGCCGCCGCGCTTCCTGGTGCCGGGGACCGCGAACGGGATCTGCTCGCTGTCCAGGCCGTGGACGAGACGCTCCGGCAGCTGGATGGAGCCGCTCGAGCCCCAGGCCTCGCCGACCGGCCCGCGCACCACCGTCCAGTAGCGCACGAAGTAGCGCAGCTGCCCGTCCGCCTCGATCGAGTGCAGACCGGCCTCGCTGGCGACGTAGAAGTGATAGTTGTCGGTGAGGGCCTGCTCCAGCTCCACCGCCCGCTGGCGGGTGAGGTGGATGACCTCCTCGTCCGAGATCAGCAGCCCCAGCGGCGGCTCCTCCACCGTCTGCGGCACGACGGCGACCGAGACCTTGCGGTCGAGGCCGTCGTGGAAGTAGCGCAGGAAGCCGTCGCGCACGCCGAGGATCTTGTCGGGAGTCGGCCCGGAGGCGACCGCCACCTCGACCCCGGTTTGCAGCCGTTGCCAGAAGTTTCTTGGATCGGAGATCATGAGGGTCAGGGATGATCGCGAGCCGCCGGAACCGGACGCTCAAGGATATTCGCCGCCTCCGCCGAAGTAAAGGCGACCACGCCCTGCTCGAGGGCCCTCACCTGGTGGCCGAGGCACTGGCCGCCGGGCTGGCGCTCGATCCGGTCCTGGCCACGGAGGCGTTCCTCGCCTCGGCGGAAGGGCGGGCGCTCGCCGCGGCGCTGCCGGCGCCGGCCCTGGTGGTCGAGCCGGAGCTGCTGGCGGCGGCGGCCGATGCCGACGCGCCGCGCGGGC
>JASLEW010000091.1 GCA_030150965.1 Thermoanaerobaculia bacterium
TGGATCGCCGACGTGCGGGCGCGCCTCGCCGCGCCGCCGCCGCGCCGGCTGGCGGCGGGGGCGGCCGGCGAGCTGCGCCCGGCCGCGGTGCTGGTGGCGCTCTACGTGGACGCGGCCGAGCTGTGGACGGTGCTCACCAAGCGCACCGACACGCTCCCCAGCCATCCGAGCCAGATCGCCTTTCCGGGCGGCAGCCGCGAGCCCGGCGAGGACCCCTGGACGGCGGCGCTGCGCGAGGCGCAGGAGGAGGTCGGCCTGCCGCCGGGCGGCGTGCTGCGCCTGGGCGAGCTCGACGAGGTGGACGTGCCGAGCGGCTTCCGCATCGTGCCCTGCGTCGGCGCCATCCCGCACCCGCAGGAGCTGCGGGCGAGCGAGGCCGAGATCGCCGAGGTGTTCAGGATGCCGCTCTCCGCCTTCACCAACCCCAGGCTGATCGAGGACCGCGAGGTGGTCTACAACGGCGTGCGCCGCGCCGTCCGCCTCTACCACGTCGGCAGCCGCCAGATCTGGGGCGTCACCGCCGCCATCCTGCGGTCGCTCCTCGAGCGCCTGGGGATGCCGGTGGAGTAGGGGGCGCCGCCTCATCCGCGGAGCCCGCGGCTGCGTATCCCCTGTAGGCCGGGATGTTCCCGGACTGGCGGCTCGGGTGTCAGCCCCGTGTCTTCCGATACGGCCCGGGCCGCCCTCCCTCAGCGTCATTGCCCGCCTCGACCCCGGCCGCGACCTGCTACGATAATGCCCCTGGCCTGCCCGCGGCGCCCGCGGGAGTGGTCGTCCAAGGACTGTCCAGCGCAGAGGCAAGGAGGGGGACCGGCTGATGGCCATCACCGAACGCGCCACCGGTAGCACGATCGACCGCATCACCTCGTGGCTCGGCGACGAGGCCGAGTCGCTGCTCGGCCATACCTGCAAGGGCATCACCCGGGACCGCCTGATGCTGCCCGGGCCGGACCACGTCGATCAGGCGTTCGGCGCCTCGGACCGCACGCCGCCGGTGCTGGTCAACCTGCAGCGGCTCTACGGCTCCGGCCGCCTGGCCGGCACCGGGTACCTGTCGATCCTGCCGGTGGACCAGGGGGTCGAGCACTCGGCGGCGGCCTCGTTCGCCCCCAATCCCGACTACTTCGATCCGGAGAACATCGTCAAGCTGGCGATCGAGAGCGGCTGCAACGCCGTCGCCTCGACCGTCGGCGTGCTCGGCGCGGTGTCGCGCCGCTATGCGCACAAGATTCCTTTCATCGCCAAGATCAATCACAACGAAATGCTTTCTTATCCGAACAGCTTCGAGCAGATCCTGTTCGGCCAGGTGGAGCAGGCCTGGGATCTGGGGGCCGCGGCGGTCGGCGCCACGGTCTACTTCGGCAGCGAGGACTCGCACCGCGAGATCGTCGAGATCGCCGAGGCGTTCTATCACGCCCATCAGCTGGGCATGGCGACCGTCCTCTGGGCCTACCTGCGCAACAATGCATTCAAGAAAGACGGCGTCGATTACCACCAGGCCGCCGACCTGACCGGCCAGGCCAATCACCTGGCCGCCACCATGCAGGCCGACATCGTCAAGCAGAAGCAGGCCGACCGCAACGGCGGCTACCCGGCGATCAACTTCGGCAAGACCGACAAGCGGGTCTATGGCGAGCTGGTGGCCGATCACCCGATCGATTGGACGCGCTGGCAGGTGGTCAACTGCTACCTGGGGCGCGCCAGCCTGATCAACTCGGGCGGCGACTCCAAGGGCCAGAGCGACCTGGAGCAGGCGGTGCGCACGGCGGTGATCAACAAGCGCGCCGGCGGCGCCGGCCTGATCTCGGGCCGCAAGACCTTCCAGCGTCCGCTGAAAGACGGCGTGGCCCTCTTCCACGCCATCCAGGACGTCTACCTCTGCCCCGAGGTGACGGTGGCCTGAGCGCCGGGGCCGCGGCGCCCTGGCCGGTCGCTCGCCGGCGGGGACAATCGGGCGCGCGGGCGCGGTGATCGCGCGCGCGCCCAGGCCGCGGGTCAGGTGGCGGAACGGCCGCGGCAGGGGCGGCCCTCGCTCCGCGAGGGTTTGCAAATTGTCCCAATCTGTGACAGATTTTCGGGGTTTCCAGACAGCGAACGTGTGGGCGGCCTTCACCGGCCGACCACATGGACGGCCAGCGAATGTGATCGATCAGCCCCGGTGCAGCCGGGGATCCACCGGGAGGCAGGCGGAGATGCGCTCAGGGGTTCGGATTCTTCAGACTTGGTTCCTTCTCGCCCTCTGCCTCGGAGCGCTGGCGGCCTCGCCGGCCGCGGCGGCCCCCGCCACCGCCCAGTTCGTGGCGCTGATCGACCTCGACGACAACCCCGCCACGGGGTGCACGGTCACCACCGCCGGCGGGCCCTTCAAGGGCGCCGAGCAGATGCTGACCACCACGGTCGACCTCACGCAGTCGCCGCCGAAGGTGATCGCGGTGAGCCATCAGACCTGCACCGGCGGCACCTTCGGCCCGCCGGTCGCGATCACCTCGCCGTTCGCTCCCCCCTGGCCGGTGGGCGTGGGCAACGGCACCGACGCCTCCGAGGTCGTCGAGACCTATCTGCCGCTGACCGGCCTCACCGTCGGTCCCACCCTGCGGCTCGGCTTCACCTCCAACGTCGTCGGCACCAGCGCCGCCGACGCGACCCTCACCACCAACGACAAGCCGGGCGGTCTGCCGATCCTGCTCAGCGGCACCCCGCTCGCCGCCGTGCCGACGCTGGGCGGCATCGGCCTGGTGCTGCTGGCGCTGCTCCTGGGCGCCGCGGCGCTGGCGATGATGCGCCGGGAGGGCGGCCGGCTGAGCGGACCCGGCGGGCGGGGGATCGCCGCCGGCCTGCTGCTCCTGGCGCTCGGCTGCGGCCTGGGCGGTGTCGCCTGGGCCTTCTCCAACATCACGCCCAACGGCGACGTGAACGATTGGTCCGGCATCCCGCCGCTCGCCACCGACGTGGTGGGGGACGCGCCGCCCAACGCCGACCTGGTGGCCGAGTTCGGCGCCATCCAGAGCAACATCCTGTTCATCCGCTTCGACGCCTTCATCCCGGGCGCGCCGGCGGTCCTCTCGACGACGCCCGCCAATCTCGCCACCGGCGTGGCCGGCAACGCCAAGATCACGATCAATTTCAACCAGCCGGTCACCACCACCGCCTCGTCGTTCACCCTGCAGTGCCCCAGCGGCACGCCGGTGGCCTTCACCGCCAGCCCGGCGCCCCCGGGCAACGCCGCGAGCTTCGTCCTGACGCCGAGCGCCGCCCTGCCGGCGGGCGTGACCTGCGCCGTCTCGGTCGTGGCCGCCCAGGTCCACGATCAGGCGACGCTGCCGATGGCGGCCAATTACAACTTCACCTTCACCACCGACGGGCCGCCCACCGTCACCTCGACGACGCCCGCCACCGGCGCCACGCAGGTGGCCCTCGGCAGCCCGGTGACGATCAATTTCAGCAAGGCGGTCAACGTCACCGCCGCGGCGTTCACCCTGGAGTGCCCCACCGGCACCCCGGAGCCCTTCACCCTGAGCCCGGCGCCCCCAGGGGGAGCCGGCACGTTCACCCTGACGCCGACCGCCAACCTGCCGCAGGGCACCGTGTGCACGGTCACCGTGGTGGCCAGCCACGTGACCGACGTGGCGGCCGGCACCCACATGGCGGCCGACTACTCCTTCTCGTTCACCACCGACACGGCGCCGACGGTGACCTCGACGACGCCGGCCAGCGGCGCCACCGCGGTGGCGCTCAACACCGCGGTGACGATCGATTTCAGCAAGGCGGTCAACGTCACCGCCTCGGCCTTCAAGCTGGAGTGCCCGACCGGCACGCCCGCGGCCTTCACCGTCAGCCCGGCGCCGCCGGGCGGAGCGGCCACCTTCACCCTGACGCCGTCGGCGAACCTGCCGGCCGGCACCACCTGCACGGTGACGGCCAGCGCCACCCAGGTGGCCGACGTGGCGGCGGGCACCCACCTGGCGGCTGACTACGTGTTCTCGTTCACCACCGACACGGCGCCCACCGTCACCTCGACGACGCCGGCGAACGCCGCCACCCAGCAGGCGCCCAC
Organism: Thermoanaerobaculia bacterium; assembly: GCA_030150965.1. Classification (GTDB taxonomy): domain Bacteria; phylum Acidobacteriota; class Thermoanaerobaculia; order Multivoradales; family UBA5704; genus JASLEW01. The sequence continues at coordinate 4,055 of JASLEW010000091.1, forward strand.
CACCACCATCACCATCAACTTCAGCAAGCTGGTGACGGTCAGCGGCACGGCCTTCAAGCTGGAGTGCCCGGCCGGCACGCCCGAGGCCTTCACCGTCGCGCCGCCGCCGCCGCCCGCCGGTGGCGCCACGACCTTTACCCTGACGCCCACGGCCAACCTGCCGGCCTCGACCACCTGCACCGTCACGGTGGTGGCGAGCCAGGTGGCCGACGTGGCCGCCGGCACCAACCTGGCGGCCGACTTCGTCTTCACCTTCACCACCGGCAACCCGCCGGCGGTGACCTCGACGACACCGGCCAACGGCGCCACCTCAGTGCTGGCCTCGACGACGGTCGCCTTCACCTTCAACCATGCGGTCAACGTCACGGCCACGGCCTTCAAGCTGGAGTGCCCGGCCGGCACGCCGCAGGCGTTCACCCTGGCGCCGGCGCCGCCGGGCAACGCCACGACCTTCACCCTGACGCCGACGGCGAACCTGCCGGCCGGCACCACCTGCACCGCCACCGCGGTGGCGGCGCAGATCACCGACGGCAACAGCCTGCACCCCAACGCCGACGACGCGATCACCTTCACGATCGACACGCCGCCCACCGTCACCTCGACGGTGCCGGCCAACGGCGCCTCGACGCTGCCGGTCAGCACCACGGTGAGCTTCACCTTCAACAAGGCGGTCAACGTCACCGCGCCGGGCTTCACCCTGGAGTGCCCGACCGGCACGCCGGTGGCGTTCACCCTGGCGCCGGCGGCGCCGGGAGGCGTCACCACCTTCACGCTCACCCCCACGGCCAACCTGCCGGCGGGCACCACCTGCACGGCCACCGCCGTCGCCTCGCAGATCAAGGACCTCGCCGGCACCAACCTGGCGAGCAGCGTCGCGATCTCGTTCATGACCGACACGGCGCCGACGGTGACCTCGACGGCGCCGGCCAACAGCGCCACCAACGTGCCGCTCAACACCACCGTGGCGTTCACCTTCAACAAGGGAGTGAACGTCACCTCTGCCGCCGGGTTCACCCTCCAGTGCCCGAGCGGCACGCCGGTCGCCTTCACCCTGAGCCCGGCGGCGCCGGGCCCGGTGGGCGGCGCGACGGTCTGGACGCTCACGCCGTCGGCCAATCTGCCGGCCTCGACGGTCTGCACCGCCACCGCGGTCGCCTCCCAGATCAAGGACGCGGTGGGAACGAACCTGGCGGCCAACGTCACCGCGAGCTTCACCACCGACACCCCCCCGGCGGTCACCACCACGACGCCGGCCAATGCCGCCACCAACGTTGCCCCCTCGACGGCGGTGACGATCAACTTCAGCAAGGCGGTCAACGTCACCGGCACGGCGTTCACCCTGCAGTGCCCGACCGGCACGCCCGAGGCGTTCACCGTCGCGCCGGCGCCGCCCGGCGGCGCCACCACCTTCACCCTGACGCCCTCGGCGCCGCTGCCGGTCGCCACCACCTGCACGGTCACCGCGGTCGCCTCGCAGATCACCGACGTGTCGGCGGGCACGCCGCTGCCGTCCAACTTCGTGTTCAGCTTCACCACCGGCACGCCGCCGACGGTGACCTCGACCACGCCGGCCAACGGCGCCACCGCGGTCTTGGCGACGGCGCCGATCAGCATCACCTTCAGCAAGGCGGTCAACGTCACCGGCACGGCGTTCACCCTGCAGTGCCCGACCGGAACGCCGGAGGCGTTCACGCTCGGCCCGGCGCCGCCGGGCGGCGTCGCCACCTTCACCCTGACGCCGACGGCGGCGCTGCCCGCCGGCACGGTGTGCACGGTGACCGCGGTGGCGTCGCAGATCACCGATACGGCCACGGGCATCAACCTGCAGTCGAACTACGTCTGGAGCTTCACCGTCGACACGCCGCCCACGGTCAGCTCGGTGGCACCGGCCAACGGCGCCACCAACGTGCCGCTTGGCAGCACCGTGGTCTACACCTTCAGCAAGGCGGTCAACGTCACGGCGTCGGCCTTCACCCTGCAGTGCCCGAGCGGCACGCCGGTGGCGTTCACCCTGAGCCCGGCGCCGCCGGGAGGGGCGACGACCTTCACCCTGACGCCGTCGGCGAACCTGCCCGCGGGGACCAGCTGCGTGACGACGGCGGTGGCCGCGCAGATCACCGATCTCGCGGGCACCCACCTGGCGGCCGACGTGACCACCTCGTTCTCGACCGACGCGGCGCCCACGGTCACCTCGATCGCGCCGGCCAACGGCGCCACCAACGTGCCGCTGACCAGCACGGTGGTCTTCACCTTCAGCAAGGCGGTCAACGTCACGGCGTCGGCCTTCACCCTGCAGTGCCCGAGCGGCACGCCGGTGGCGTTCACCTTGAGCCCGGCGCCGCCGGGAGGGGCGACGACCTTCACCCTGACGCCGTCGGCCAACCTGCCCGCCGGCACCTCCTGCATCGCGACGGCGGTGGCTTCGCAGATCACCGATCTTGTCGGCACCAACCTGCCGGCCAATGTGAGCAGCACATTCACCACCGACACGCCGCCGGCGGTCACCACCACGACGCCGGCCAATGCCGCCACCAACGTTGCCCCCTCGACGGCGGTGACGATCAACTTCAGCAAGGCGGTCAACGTCACCGCCACCGCCTTCACCTTGCAGTGCCCGACCGGCACCCCGGAGGCGTTCACCCTCGCGCCGGCGCCGCCGGGCGGCGCCTCCAGCTTCACCCTGACGCCCTCGGCGCCGCTGCCGGTGGCCACCACCTGCACGGTGACGGCGGTGGCCTCGCAGATCACCGACGTGTCGGCGGGGACGCCGCTGCCGGCCAATTTCGTGTTCAGCTTCACCACCGCCACGCCGCCGACGGTGACCTCGGTCACGCCGGCCAACGGCGCCACCGCGGTCCTGGCGACGGCGCCGATCAGCATCACCTTCAGCAAGGCGGTCAACGTCACGGCGTCGGCCTTCACCCTGCAGTGCCCGACCGGCACGCCGGAGGCGTTCACGCTCAGCCCGGCGCCGCCGGGCGGCGTCACCACCTTCACCCTGACGCCGTCGGCGGCGCTGCCCGCCGGGACGGTGTGCACGGTGACCGCGGTGGCCTCGCAGATCACCGATGCGACGGTGCCCGGCAACAACCTGCAGTCGAACTTCGTCTGGAGCTTCACCACCGACACGCCGCCCACGGTCACCTCGATCGCGCCGGCCAACGGCGCCACCAACGTGCCGCTCGGCAGCACCGTGGTCTTCACCTTCAGCAAGGCGGTCAACGTCACGGCGTCAGCCTTCACCCTGCAGTGCCCGAGCGGCACGCCGGTGGCTTTCACGCTCAGCCCGGCGCCGCCGGGCGGGGCGACGACCTTCACCCTGACGCCGTCGGCGAACCTGCCCGGGGCCACCGCGTGCGTGACGACGGCGGTGGCGTCGCAGATCACCGACCTCGCGGGCACCCACCTGGCGGCCGACGTGAGCAGCGGCTTCACCACCGACACTCCGCCGGCGGTGACCACCACCACGCCGGCCAACGGCGCCACCGCGGTGCTCGCCTCGACCACGGTGACGGTCAACTTCAACAAGGCGGTCAACGTCACCGGCACGGCGTTCACCCTGCAGTGCCCGACCGGCACGCCGGAGAGCTTCACCATCGCGCCCGCGCCGCCGGGCGGCGCCGCGAGCTTCGTCCTGACGCCCTCGGCCAACCTGCCAGCGGGCGCCGTCTGCACCGCGACGGTGGTGGCGAGCCAGGTGACCGACGTCTCCGCCGGCACGCCGATGGCCGCCAACTTCACCTTCAGCTTCACCATCGACACGCCGCCGACGGTCACCTCGACCAGCCCGGCCAACGGCGCCGTCAGCGTCTCGCCGGCCGCCGCCGTCTCGGCGACCTTCAACAAGGCGGTCAACGTCACCGCGTCGGCCTTCACCCTGCAGTGCCCGAGCGGCACGCCGGTGGCGTTCTCGCTCAGCCCGGCGCCGCCGGGAGGCGCCACGACGTTCACCCTGACCCCGTCGGCCAACCTGCCGAGCGACACCGCCTGCACCGCGACGGTGGTGGCCTCGCAGGTCGCCGACCTGGCCGGCACGCAGCTCGCGGCCAACTTCGTCTGGTCGTTCTCGACGCCGCCGCAGGCCAAGGACGACACCTATCCCGAGACCCTGATCGGCAACGTGTCGATCAACTCGTCGGCGATCTCCTTCAGCGTCCTGACCAACGACGTGTTCACCCTGCCGGTGACCATCGCCGCCTTCGACGCCACCAGCGCCAACGGCGGCACCGTCTCGATGACCACCTCCGGCGCCGGCGCCGGGCAGTTCACCTACAACCCGGCGGCGGGCTACACCGGCGCCGACAGCTTCACCTACACCATCTCCAACGCCCACGGCAGCACGACCGCCACGGTGCACCTGACGCTGTCCGGCATCATCTGGTTCATCAACGACAACGCCGGCGCGGGCGACGGCCGGCTGGCCTCGCCGTTCAACAGCCTGGCCGCATTCGAGGCGGTCAACGACGGCGTCGGGCGCCATCCGGCGGCCAACGCCAACATCTTCCTCTACGACAGCGCGACCGGCTACACCGGCCCGGTGACCCTGCTCAACGGCCAGAAGCTGATCGGCCAGGACGCGACCTCGAGCCTCTCGGCGATCAGCGGCCTGACCCCGGGGACGAGCAGCGCCGCGCTGCCCGCGACCGGCGGCGGCTCGCCCAACAAGGTGTCCATCACCTCCGCCGGCAACGCCGTGACCCTGGGCTCGGGCAACACGGTGTGGGGCATGACGCTGGGCAACGCCGTCGGCACGGCGCTCACCGGCGCCAGCGTCGGCAGCCTCAAGATCCGCGACCTGACGATCAACACCACCGGCGCCGCGGTCAGCCTGGCCAACGGCGCGCTCGACGCCATCCTCAACGCCGTCTCCTCGGGCGGCGGCACCCACGGCATCTCGCTCACCACCACCACCGGCTCCTTCGACGTCGAGGGCGGCGGCGCCTCCGATCCGGCCAACACCACCAAGGGCCGCACCACCGCCAAGAACGGCGGCGGCACCATCACCCTGGGCTCCGGCGGCACCATCCAGAACGCCACCAGCACCGGCGTGCTGCTGTCCAGCGCCACCAACGTGACGCTGCGCAACGTGACGATCCAGAACAACGGCGGCAACGGCCTCGACGCCAGCGGCTCGACCGGCCTCACCCTGGACAACGACCTGATCACCGGCCATGCCAACAACGACGGCGTCTTCGCCAGCGCGCTGGCCGGCCTCTCCATCCAGCACACCCAGGTCTCGTCGAACGCGACCAACGGCAGCATCGCCAACATCGGCAACGTCGTCTTCGGCAACTTCACCTGCGCCACGCCTCCCTGCGGCAACGGCCTCACCGGCACCTCTTCGGTCGCCAACTCCATCTTCGAGACCTCGGCGGGGGATGCCTTCGGCATGACCAACCGCAACGCCTCGACCCTGTCGCTCACCATCACCAACAGCCAGTTCAGCAACAGCAGCAACATCGGCCTGCTCAGCCAGCTGTTCGACACCGCCAACGTCACCCTGAGCCTGACCGGCAGCGACGTGCACGCCAACACCTCGGTCGGCGTGCAGTACGAGGGCAACGACAGCTCCGGCGGCGGCACCGTCACCGTCAACTCGAACACCTTCGATCAGAACGGCTCCGCGAGCGGTGTGGACATCGGCGTGGCGCACCAGGGCAAGGGCACGACGGTGACCTTCGACATCGAGAGCAACACCACGCGCCAGACCAAGGTGGCGGGCAGCGCCGCCTCGATCAGCATCGACCTGGGAGCGCAGGGCAACGCCTCGACGCTCCTGCAGGGCAAGATCCTGAACAACACGGTGGGCAACGCCGCCATCCCCAACTCCGCCTCCGACATTGGCGCCGGCATCGCCTTCCAGACCGACGGCCTCGGCACCCTCACCACCCTGGTGACCGGCAACACCGTGAAGCAGGCCGGCGTCGACGGGCTGTTCGTCGATGCGGCCAGCGCCGCGGGCTCGAGCAGCACGCTCAACATCACCGCCAGCGGCAACGACTTCGAGGTGGAGAACGCCGACGCCAACGGCTTCCTCGGCGTCCTCCTGGCCTCCGGCGGCGGCGGCGGCGCGGACACGCTCTGCGCCCATTTCTCGGGCAACGTCAAGGAGATAGGGAGCACGCCCGGCGGCGGTGCGGGCATCGCCACCGAGGAGGTCGCCCCGGGGAAGATCGAGCTGCAGGGATACACCAGCGGCAGCGTGGCGACCTTCCTGCAGGGCACGGCGACCACCGTGACCCCCGCCGCCCAGGACTTCGGCGGCGGCGGCACGATCACCGGGGCGGCCTCGTGCCCGACCCCTCCCTAGGAAGCCGGGCCGCCAGCCGGCGCGGGGGAGGCAGCGCAAGACGTGGCAGGTTTTGAAGTGCAGGCGAAGCTGCACCGACCGATTCATGGAGGAAACAATGTCCGAGCCGTTCCTATCGGAGATCAAGATCATGTCGTTCGGGTTCCCGCCCAAGGGCTGGGCCCTCTGTGACGGCCAGCTGCTGCCGATCAATCAGAACCAGGCCCTGTTCTCGCTGCTGGGCACGACCTACGGCGGCGATGGGCGGGTGAACTTCGGCCTGCCCGATCTGCAGGGTCGCACGGCGATGCACATGGGCAGCGGCCATACGCTGGGCGAGCGCGGCGGCGAGCAGGCGCACACGCTTTCCATCTCTGAGATCCCCACCCATGTGCACACGGCCAATGCCCAGGGCGCGCCGGGCGGCACCACGGTGGCGTTCAACAACGTGCTCGCGGGAGCCTCCAACCTCTACAACGGGCCTGCCAACCTGACCTCGCTGCTGCCCTCCACGCTCGGCAGCGTCGGTGGCAGCCAGGCTCATCTGAACATGCAACCCTTCCTCTGCCTTAGCTTCTGCATCGCCTTGCAGGGCATCTTCCCTTCGCAGACCTGAGGAGCCAACATGAGCCAACCGTATGTCGGCGAGATCCGGATGTTTGCCGGGAACTTTGCCCCCGCTGGCTGGATGTTCTGCGAGGGCCAGCTGCTACCGATCTCGGAGTACGAGACGCTGTTCAACCTGATCGGCACCACCTACGGTGGCGACGGTCAGAGCACGTTCGCATTGCCCGACCTGCGCGGCCGGCTGCCCATCCATCAGGGCAACGGCTTCACCCTGGCCGAGACCGGCGGCGTCGAGACCGTGACCCTGACCGTGTCGCAGATCCCGGCCCACAGCCACCCCTACCTTGCGACCACCGCGTTCGGTAACAACGTCAGCCCGTTGAGCAATGTGCTGGGGGCACTGACCGGGGCAGGGAGCGATTACCTGTTCGCGGGTTCGGGGACCAACGCCATGTGGGCCGGTTCGATCAGCTCCACCGGCGGCAGCCAGCCGCACGACAACTTCCAGCCCTACCTCTGCATCGACTTCATCATCTCCCTCTTCGGCGTCTTCCCTTCTCCGACCTGAGGACCAGATCATGTCAAACCCGTTCGTGGCAGAGATCCGCATCTTCCCCTTCAACTTCGCGCCCAAGGGCTGGGCGTTCTGCGACGGCCAGATCCTGCCGCTCAGCCAGAACACGGCGCTGTTCTCGCTGCTCGGCACCACCTATGGCGGCGACGGCAAGTCCAACTTCGCGCTGCCCGACATGCAGGGCAATGCGCCGATGCATCCGGGCCAGGGTCCCGGCCTGTCGCTCCACGACCTGGGAGAGACCGGCGGCTCCGACACCGTGACGCTCCTCGAGTCGGAGATCCCCGCGCACAGCCACGCCATCAACACCTCGCCGGCCCAGGCCCTCTCCCATGCGCCCGGGCCCACCGTCGGGCTGGCCCGTGCGGTCGGCGTCGACTGCTACTCGACGGTCTTCAACTCGGGGATCGTGCAGATGTCCGATCAGACCGTGGCCCCCGCCGGCGGCGACCAGCCGCACAACAACCTGATGCCCTACCTGACCCTCAACTTCTGCATCGCCCTGCAGGGGGTCTATCCGCCGCGCACGTAGGCCGCATCGTCGTCTGATTCGGGAGCCGGCGCGGTCGCTCCGTGCCTCACGGAGAGCCGGCCGGCTCCTCGGTTCTTGCAGCCAGGCTCTCCGGCGTCACCGCTGCCGGCGCCTCTGCCGGGATCGAGGCCGCCGCCGGCGCTGCGGCCGGCGGATCTTCCAGGCCCAGGAGGGGCAGCAGGTCGCCGCGCACCGCGAGCAGCCCGACGCGGGCGTTGAGCAGGCCGGCGGTGGCCTTGATCTCCTCCTCGCGGGTCTCGGCGAGCGCCGCCTCGCGGTTGTCGAGGTCGTCGGGGGCGCCGCGCCCCTCGGCGGCCATGGCGCCGGCGATGCGGAGGTCCTCCTCGGCCACGGCGGTGGCCTGACGGGTGATGGCGAGCGCCGCCCGCGCCCGGTCGAGCGCGGCCTGGGCGCGGTGGACCTCGATCTCCAGCTCGGTGGCGCGGGACCGCTCCTCGCTCTTGAGGCGCTCCAGGTTGGCGTCCGCCTGGTTGAGGCTGTCGCGCAGCCGGCCGCCGCTCCACAGCGGATAGCTGACGGCGAGGGCGATGCTCCAGGCGTCCTCGCGGAACTTGACGTAGAACTGGTCGATGCCGTTGGCGCGCGACAGGCGCGAGTACTGCGCCTCGGCGTCGAGGGTGAGCGGCGAGAGCCACCCGCCGTTGTGCTGCCGGGCCTTCTCCTGCAGGCCGATCTGGGCGGCGGCCGAGCGCAGGTCGGGATCGGCGGCGCGGGCGGCCGCGAGGTCGTCGAGGGGAGAGGCCCCGGGGAGAGGGGAGGGGGAGGCGGGAGCGGCAGCGGCGGCGGCGTTTGGAGCGGTGGGAGCGGTGGGCGCGGCAGCGGCGGGGCCCGCGGCCGCGGTGACGTCGGGCGTGCCGCCGAGCCCGGCGAGCGGGTCTGCCGGCAGGGTGATGCGGGTGCCCTCCGGCAGCCCCAGGCGGCGCGCCAGCTCCCACCGGTCCACCTCGTCGGCGGCGGCGGCCTCCATGCGGTGGAGGCGCGCCCTGGCCTCGCGCAGCCGGGCCTGCGCCAGGTCGAGCTCGGTGATCCGCCCCTGGCCGTGGAGCGCCTCGGCGCGGCGGGTCATCGACTCCTGGGCGGCGAGGCGGCGCTCGGCGCCGGCGAGCAGCTGCTGGTCGCTCCAGCACCGGGCGTAGAGGTCGGCGGTGGCCCGCGCCGTCGCCAGCCGCTGCCGCTCGTAGGCGGCGCGCGCCCCGGCGGTGGTGGCGCGGGCGGCGAGGCCCCGGACCCGCTGCTCGCTGTTGTAGAGGGTACGGTGGACGCCGACGGTGACGATCGACGGGACCTGGCCGGCCACCGCCACCGGCAGGCCGCGCCCGACGCCCGGCGTGGAGCTGACGCCCGCCTCGGGCCGGAAGGCATCCGCCGC
>JASLEW010000098.1 GCA_030150965.1 Thermoanaerobaculia bacterium
CGAGGCGCCCGCGGCCCCCTGCCCGCCGCCCTCCACCGCGAGGTCGCGCTGGCGCAGGTCCGCCGGCGACAGGCCGAAGCCGTAGACGTGGAACGAGCCGGCGTACCCCTGCTCCGGCGTCTTCGGGGTGGCCTTGCCGGCGGCGGGGTTGTTCAGGAAGACCCGCGCCTCGAAGGAGCCGCCGCGATGCTCGACCCCCTCGAACTCGATGTCGGCGCGCTGGAACTCCTTGCCCGCCGCCTGCGGGCCGAGGTCGATCGGTGGCGAGGTGTAGGGCGCGGTCATCCCGCCGGCAGTCTATCCCAGCGCCTCTGGCCGGTACGGGGTGGAGCGTTGCCGGCGGTCCACGCCGGCGGTCCGAGGCCGGCGCCGCTCAGGCTCAGGGCCGCCGCAGCGGCAGCAGCGTGCGCAGCCTGCCGTCGCGCAGGTAGAGCGCTCCCCAGGCGAGGGCGGCGAACACCACCGGCACCAGCATGCGGCCGATCGGATCGGCGGCGCGGACGTGGGTGGAGACCGCGCCGCCCAGATAGCCCGTCAGCACGATCGCTCCCAGCACCGAGGTGCGGGGGAGGGCGTAGAGGACGACGCCGAGCAGGAGGGCGGCGCCGATGGGGCCGACCGCTCCCACCGGATAGCCGTACTTGACCATCCCCTCCATCACGAAGGGCGGCTTGACCAGGTCCATGACGGCGGCCGACAGCAGGAACAGGGCGACCACGGCACCGAGGATGCGGCCCGTCCAGAGCGCCGCGGTCGAGACGGGTGCGGCAGGCAGTTCAGCAGGCATCCATTCCTCCTTGGAGGGGATCACAGCTCCAGCAGGTTGCTGTGCTGCAGCAGGCTGCGCACCGCGGCGACCACCGCCAGGGGGTCGGTCTCCTCGGCGTTGCCGATGCAGACCGAGACGTGGCCGTCGGCGATCGGATGCACCAGCTGGAAGAAGTTGCCGTAGCGCACCAGCAGATAGCGCAGGCCGCCGCAGTCGAGGTTGCCGCGCTGCGTGGTCATCTTGAGCAGCGTCGGATTGACGAACAGCTCCTCGTAGCGGTCGGTCTCGTTGGAGCTGGCGCCGATCACCCCCGGCCGCTGCCACATGCTGAGCGCGCTGGCGCGGTAGAGGGCCACGTAGCGGACGTCGGGCGAGGCGGAGAAAATCTTGGCGACCAGGCTGTCGAAACCCACGCCGTCATTCTACCGCCGTTGGCGGTTCCTTGCCGTCGCCGTCGCCGGGTGGGCTGGATGGGTTGCGGCCGCGCTGGAAGGCGCGCTCCTCGAGCCAGCGCACGGCGACGCGCAGCGCCTCGGGGCGGATCTCGTGCCCCATCTCGAACTCGCGGTAGGTGAGGCTGACGCCGAAGGCGCGCAGCGCCTCGCGCGACTCGCGGGCCCGCTCGACGTCGATCAGCGGATCGGCGGTGCCGTGCAGGACCAGGACCGGCATCCCCTCCTGTTCGGGCCGGTGCGGCAGCTCCTCGGCCAATAGGGCGGGGAAGTACGTGGACAGGCCCATGATCCCGGCGTAGCGCGCGGGCTCGCTCAGCGCCAGGCCGTAGGCCATGGTGCCTCCCTGGCTGAAGCCGCCGATCACCAGCGCCCGCCGGTCGATCGGGTAGCGGGACTCGCACAGCGTCACGAAGTCCTCCAGGCGCCTGGCGTTGCGCCGGAACTCCTCGGGGTCGGGCGGCTGCCCCGGCACCAGCTGGAACCAGCCGCAGCCCTGCTGCCCGCCGCCGATCGGCACCGTCACCGGACCCTGCGGACAGAGGACCAGGGCGCCGCCGTCATGAAGCAGCGGCGCCAGGCCGAGCAGGTCGTGGGCGTTGGCCCCCCAGCCGTGGATCAGGATGACCGTGGGGAAGGGGCCGTCGCCGCCGGGGACGTGGGCGGCGTAGAGGAGGCTTCCGGAGCTCATCGCGGCGCCAAGGATAGCGCAGGCGGGGCGAAATCGGCGGCGGCACCGCGGGCTGGATGACCGCGGCTTACCTGCGCAAGACCCCTCGAACCGAGCTGCCGCATCGCGCTGATCGGGTCACGAGCAGTGCCAGGACCGCGAGCGACGGCCTCGGGACGGGCGTCAAGCTGCGGAAGAAAGGCGCTGCCAAGACGGCGAACCGGCCGGTGTGGGTAGCCTGACCCCGGCCGGCCGGGGCTTCAACCGGCCGCGGGCGGGTCGAGCTTGATGATGCCGAAGTGCGCCCCCTGCGGGTCCTGGACGACGGCGAAGCGGCCGGCTCCCGGAGCGTCGTGGGGCGCCATGAGCTCCGTCCCGCCCAGCTCCCGCACCCGCGCCACGCCGGCATCGCAATCGGCGACCGCGAAGTAGACCAGCCACGCCGGCGCCGCCGTGCGCTGCGCCCCGGTCGGGCGGCACATCCCGGCCGCCGGCCGGCCGGCGTTGGTGAAGGTGGTGTAGACGAGGTCCCCGTCTCCGATCTCGCGCGGCGACGGGTCCCAGCCGAACAGGCCGTGGTAGAACGCGGCGGCCGCCTCGGTGTCCGGGGTGGTCAGCTCGTTCCAGCACCAGGCCCCGGGCTCGTTGACCAGGCCGGCCCCGGCATGGGCCTTCGGCTGCCAGACGGCGAAGGCGGCGCCGGCCGGATCCTCCAGGTTGGCCATCCGGCCGGCGCCCATCACGTCGAACGGCGGATCCACGACCTTGCCGCCCAGCTCGCCGGCCCGGACGGCGGCGGCGTCGGCGCTGGCGACGGCGACGTAGGAGCGCCAGCGCGACGGCGCGCTGACCTCGGCGCCGGCCGGAAAACCGATCTGATAGAGGGCGCCGACGTCGCGGCCGCGCAGGCGCAGCATGGAGTAGAACTGGTCCGGCCCGATCTCGCGGTCGGTGGCGCTCCAGCCGAAGAGCGCGCAGTAGAAGCGCTTGGCGTCGCGGCTGTCGTGGGTGGCAAGCTCCGCCCAGCAGAACGATCCTTCCGGGTGGGTGTCGATCTCCGGCATCGGGGGGCCTCCTCGGTTGGGTGGCGGCACGGCATCGCGCGCGGCCGGTCCACGGCCGGCGCGCCGCCGCGCCGCGGGTGTTAGAGTAGCCGCCGCACCCTCGGGAGGAGCGCCTGGAGGCGGAGGGCCAGTCTATGCGCGTGAGGCGCGTGAAGAACGAGTGGCGAAGCGCCGGCATCCTGCTGCTCGCTGCCGGGCTCGCCGGAGCGGCCCCGCCGCCCGCGCCGCCCGGGCCCGCCGGTGAAACGGCGGCGTCCGCAACCATCGTCCTGCACGCTCCGCGCCTGCTCGACGGCCGCGGCGCCGAGCTGCTCGACGCCACGGTCGTGGTGCGCGGCTCGCGCATCGCCGCCGTCACCGCCCACCACGGCGGCGGCGCCGGCCCCGCAGCCGGCGCGCCCACCGGGCCTGCCGCGCCCGGCGGCGGGACGGCCTGGGACCTCCAGGGCCTCACCCTGCTGCCGGGGGGCATCGACACCCACGTGCACATCGGCTGGCACTTCGGCGCCGGCGGCAAGGTGCGCTTCGGCGCCGGCCCCGACGAGGCGGCGGCCGAGAGCGCGCTGTACGCGGCGGAGAACGCGGCGGCGACGGTGCGCGGCGGTATCACCACGGTGCAGAGCCTGGGCGCCGCCGAGGACCGCTATCTCCGGGAGGCGCTGGCGCGCGGCATCCTCCCCGGGCCGCGCCTG
>JASLEW010000106.1 GCA_030150965.1 Thermoanaerobaculia bacterium
CCAGCGCCCGGACCAGGCCGGCGATGCCGCCGGGGATGAAATAGAGCGTGAACAGCAGCAGGCCGCCGAAGATCATCAGCTGGTACTCGGCGACCGGGTTGAACACGTCGGGCAGCACGATCACCAGGAAGGTGCCGACCAGGTTGCCGAAGATCGAGCGCGTGCCGCCGAAGATGAGGGCGATGAGGAAGAGGATCGACAGCTGCTCCGAGAACGTCGGCGGGCCGATGTACTTGTCGATGTGGATGAACAGCGCTCCCGCCAGGCCGGCCAGGCAGGCGCTCAGCACGAAGGCGCCGAGCTTGAAGCGGTAGCGGTTGATGCCGCAGCACTCCGCCGCCACCGCGTTGCCCTTGAGCGCCTCGAAGGCGCGCCCCCAGTAGCTCCCCGCCAGCCGCCGGACCGCGGCGAGCGACAGCACCATCAGCGGGTAGACCAGGTAGTAGAGGTGGTTGCCCTCGAAATCGATCGGCCCGTAGCGCAGCGCCGGAATGCCGCTGATCCCCTGCGAGCCGTTGGTCAGCCCCACCGCCTCGTTGACCACCGTCTGCACGATGAGCCCGAAGGCGATCGTCGCCACCGCCAGGTAGGGGCCGGTGAGCCGCAGCGCCGGCACCCCGAGCAGCAGGCCGAACAGCGCCCCCATGGCGATGCCGGCCAGCGCGGCGAGCGGGAAGGGGAGCGCGAGCTTCCACATCAGGATCGCCGTGGTGTAGGCGCCGGCGGCGAAGAGCCCGGCGTGGCCGACCGACACGTCGCCCGAGTACCCCACCACCAGGTCGAGGCCGGCGACGAGGATGGCGTAGACGCAGATCTTCGACAGCACGCTGTGGACGTAGTACTCGTTGCTGGTCAGAAGCGGCAGGAAGGCGCAGGCGACCGCCGCCAGCGGCAGCGCGGCGCGCCCGGAGAGCCGGGCCAGGCGGGCGGCGGCCACGGGTCAGAGCTTCCGGATCGAGCGCTTGCCGAAGATGCCGGCCGGCTTGATCAGCAGGATGAGGATGAGCAGGATGAACCCCGGCGTGTCCTTGTAGCCGGTCGAGACGTAGCGCGCGGTGAGCTGCTCGCAGAGGCCGATGAGCAGGCCGCCGACGATGACGCCGACGCCGGACTGCAGGCCGCCGACGATGGCCACCGCATACGCCTTGGTGGAGAGCAGGATCCCCATCGTCGGGCCGGCCAGGGTGAGCGGCGCGACCAGCACGCCCGACAGGGCGGCGATGGCCGAGCTGAGGACGAACGAGGCGGTGATGACCGCCGGCACGTTGATCCCGGCCAGCGCCGCGGCCTCCTTGTCGGAGGCGACGGCGGTGACCGCCTTGCCCCACAGCGACCAGCGGCGGAACGCCTCGACGCCGCACATGATCGCCGCCGCCGCGCCGATCACCAGCAGCTCCTGCGGCAGCACGCGCACGGCGCCCAGGTGCAGGGGCTCGCTGCCGAGCGGCGCCGGGAACAGCGAGTCGTCGGTGCCCCAGATGCGCTCGGCGGCGTTGCGGGCCACGATGCCCAGCGCCACCGTGGCGAGGATCCAGGCCACGGTCGAGCCGGTGGCGAGCGCCGGGCGGATGGCGACGCGCTCCAGCACCACCCCGAGGACGATGCCGGCCAGCGCCGCCGCCAGCGCCGCGCCCAGGTAGCCGGCGACCGGCGAGTTGAGGCCGCCGATCGCGCCCAGGCGCAGCACCCGCACGTCCATCGTCAGGCCGGTCAGGGCGCCGAGCATCAGGAACTCGCCCTGCGCGAAGTTGATCGTGCGCGAGGTCGAGTAGGTGATGCTGTAGCCGAAGGCGAGCAGGGCATAGATCATGCCCAGCGCCACGCCGGAGAAGACGAGCTGGACGAGGTCGGCCATCCTGCGGCCTGCCTAGCTCTTGGGCGGCTGCACCTGTCCGTTCATCACCACGCCCATCACCACGTTCTGCTGGTGGATGGCCTCGTGATCCGTGGCGCTGTACGGCTTGTCGAAGGTGGCGATCACCCCGGCGTAGGGCTGCTGGAGGCTCTCCAGCGCCGCCTTGATCTTCGGCCCGTCGGTCGAGCCGGCCTGGGCGATCGCGGCGGCGAGCAGATGGAGCGAGTCGTAGCCCTGCGCGGCGGAGACCGCCGACGGGATGCGGTCGACGCCGAACTTCTTCTGATAATCGGCGACGAACTTCTTCGCCCTGTCGGTCGCGGCGCCGTTCTGGATGAAGGTCTGCGGCATGGTGGCGCCGTCGCCGTTGGCGCGCGCGGCGTCGATGAAGTTGGACATCGACAGCGTCCAGCTGCCGATCATCGGCACCTTGTAGCCCAGCTTCTGCATGCCGTTGGCGATCTGCGCCAGCTCCGGGCCGATGCCGTAGACCAGGAGCGCCTGGGCGCCCGCGGCGCGCGCCTGCTGGAGCTGCGGCGTCATGTCGGTGTCCTTGATCTTGAACTTGCCGACGTAGACCGGAGCGAGCGAGCGGGTGGCGATCGCCGCCTGCATCTTGGTGCAGCCGTTCTGGCCGTAGTTGGTGTCGTCGCAGAGGAAGGCCACCTTCTTGATGCCGCGCTTGTCCACCGCCTCGGCGACGATCATCTGCGCCTGGATGTTGTCGCTCGCGGCGATGCGGAACACGTAGTTGTCCGGGTTGTCCTTGAACAGCTCGTTGACCGGCGCGCCGGCGGAGACGTTGATCAGCAGCGGCACCTTGGCGGCCATCGGGTACTTGTAGCTGGCGAGCGCCACGCCGGTGTTGATCGGCCCCAGCACCGCCACCACCTTCTGGTTGCTGATCAGGTCCTGCATGACCTGCGCGCCGCGCTCGTTGGTCGCCTGGTCGTCGCGCTCGACCAGCTCGATCTGGCGGCCGAGCACGCCGCCCGCGGCGTTGATCTCGTCGGCGGCCAGGCGGACGCCGTCGCGCATCGACAGGCCCATGGGCGAGGAGCCGCCGGTGAGCGGCCCGTAGACGCCGATCTTGATCGGGCCGCCGGCCGCGGGGCCGGACCCCGCCGGCCCGTGCTGGCCGCAGCCGGCCGCGCCCATCGTGCCGAGCATGGCAAGCGCCGCGAGAGTGGTATAGCGCATCAGCGTACCTCCTCCGTTCCGATCCGTGAGGTTGCGGCGCACCCGGCGAGCCCGTCCACCGGGTCTCCGCTCAGGCCGCCACACGTTGCCGGTCATCGACTGCCAGGGATCCTCAGGCTGCGCAGGATAGCACCTTGGTCCGGGAGCGCCAACTGTCTGGCCGCTCTTGGCTTGGGGGCCGTGCCAGCTGATAGCCTTGGGCGAGCGGGAACGGCCCGGGCGAGGGCAGGCACGAGGGCGAGCAGAGGACCATGGGCATGGCGAGTCTGGAGACGAGGGCCCCGGCGGCCGGCGCGGCCGGGGAGCGGGCGGCCGGCAGGGTGGAGGTGGAGGAGCCGGTGGCCGGTCCGGAGACAGCCGCGGCGGCGGAGACGGCGGCGGCGACGAAGGCGGGGCCCGGAGCGAACACGGCGCCCGAGGTGAACCCGGTGCCCGAGGTGAGCAAGGCGAACGCGGCGCCCGAGGCGAACGCGCTGCCCGAGGTGAACGAGGCGAACACGCTGCCCGAGGTGAACGCGGTACCCGAGGCGCCCGCGGCGAACCCGGCCGACCCGGCGGACCCGGTGGACCCGGCGACCGCGGCGAACGGCGCCGCGGTGGCGGAGGACCTGCGCCATGCCCGGCGCCTGGCGCGCCGGCTGATGCGCCTCCAGCGCCAGCACCCGCGCTTCCGCCGCCGCCAGGCCGCGGCCGACCGCCTGCTGGTGGCCGAGTGGGTGGGGATCATCGCGGTCACCTACCTGCTGGTCTTCGGGCCGCTCCCCTGGGCGTGGAAGGCGGTCCTGCTGCTGCCCTGGGCGATCTACGCCAGCCTGGCGCTGGACGTGGCCATCCACTACTTCAACCACTGGCCGCCGTTCGCCCGCCCCTGGGCGAACGCCGCCGTCCGTGCGCTGGGCGTCTTGATGCTCACCAGCCCCCTGGAGGTGCGCTACCACCACTGGGAGCACCACAGGTACAACGACCCCGACGACGACCCGCAGCTCGTCCTGGCGCGCATCCAGGGCGCCCGGGGCTGGCGCGGCTGGCTGGCCATGGGCCGCTACCTGGCGGTCGAGGTGGCGCGCTCGGCCTGGGGCTACCTGCCGCTCTCGCCGCTGCCGCCCTACATCGCGGCGCTGCGGCGCACCAGGCCGGCCGACTACTGGGAGATCGTCGCCAACCGCTGGGCGGTGCCGGCCTGGATCGCCGTACTGCTCCTGCTGAGCTGGCGCGAGACCCTCGCGCTCTTCCTGCCGGCGACCATGGTGGTCTCGCTCCTCGCCAGCTTCCTGATGAACCTGACCGACCACGCGCCGAGCGACCTGCGCCACCCCTTCCGCCAGGCCACCTACCTGGAGCCCCACGGCCGCCCCGCCCGGCTCTTCTCCTGGGTGAACCACCACACCGCCGCCACCCACCTGACCCATCACCTCTTCCCGCAGGTGCACTGGCTGCACGTCCGCCGCCTCCAGCGCCGCCTCGGGCCGCTCTACCGCAAGTACGAGGCGCCGCGGTCGCTGATCGTCAACTCGATGCTGGTCGGCAACCCCGTCGCCCTGCTGCGTGTCCTCGCCGCCCTGCGCCACGAGCCCGGCCCGGCAGGGCGGTGGCGTTGACGGTGGCCCGCCGGGCCGGTCCCGCGCCACCCTGGAGGGCAGGGACCGACCGACTTCCCCGACGCCAATCCACGACCATGCTCAGGGGTGGAAACATGCTTGGTCGGGGATCGGGTCGTCAGGTGTCTCTCCAGCCTCTTGCTGGACTACGACGAGCTGACCCTGGGCGTTGAATGCCTCGTAGCGCAGAAATCCGTAACCCAAGCCGTAGTAGTACCGCTCGCCCCCCGTGTTGTCGTCGTATTGGTCCTGTTTGATCACCGTGGAGATGGTTCCGATGCTCCCGCCGAAGTTGTAATTCGTCACCGTCACCGAGGACGGGTACACCGAACAGTGTTGTGGATCGGTGCTGCTGTACTGGCAAGGACATGTATTGCAGTTGTTGTAATACACTTGTTGTGAATAGCAAGGGTTGAACTGATTGAAGTTTCCAATCGTCCAGATCGGCGATGCGCTGGTACAGGCATAGCGCGGCATCCATATCAGTCCAAGGATGTTATCGCCCACCGGATAGAGACGGCTCTGAGATGTGCCGTTGATGCCGTTCTCGGCGGTCAGGTAAATCCAATATGGATCCCAGGTGTAGGTCTCCACGGAATGAGGATCATTGAACTTGATCATCGCCAGTTGCGAGATCTGGACAACCTTGGCTATGGCCGATCCGGACGGATAGGCTGAGAGTCACCAACCAGATGATGCGGGCGATCCGACATTTCCTCATGACAGACCTCCTGTCCTTGAAGGACTTTTTCTGCGCCTAGCGCGGCCTTGCGTGATACCGCCATCCCGTATACGTTCGTCGCGGCGGAAGTGTCGATCCAGCGGAGAGCAAGATCTTAGATGCCTCACTTTGCAAACGCATGGGGCCGGCCGGCTGCGGCGCTGACCCTGGCGCTCCTGGCCCTGGGCGGCCTCCTTCCGGGCACCCCGGGCACCTGGCGGCTTGTCGGCGTGCTGGAGCTCATGGCCTTCCTCGCCGCCATCGGCTGGTCAGCCTGGCGGGTGACGGGTGCGCTCCTGCCGGAGGTGGAGCTCTGCTCACGGACGGTGGCCGCGCTGACGGTAGCAGTGGCCGAGGTGACGTGCACGGCGACGCTCCTGGGACACTTCGGTCACCTTCACGCTGGCCCGTTCTTGATCTTGATCGGCGTGTTCCTCGCCGGCTCTCTGTACCTCCCGCCTGTGGCGGCGGTCACCGGTCCCTGGCTCGAACCGCTTGCACCCGCCGGTATTCGGTCGCTCGCCACCGTCGAGCGGGCTCTTCTCCTGGCCGCGGCCGGGGCCCTGATCCTCAGGCTCGGCGGCTCGCTGGTGCATGTGACGGTGGACCCGGGCGCCTTCGTGAGCTACGACGACCTCTCCTACCACCTGCCGGCGGTCGCCGTCTGGCAGCAGGCCGGCGACCTCCGCACTCTGAAGTTCGAGACCGGCGACCCCAGCACGACGTTCTATCCCTTCGTCAGCGAGCTCTGCTCGTGGGCGCTGCTGGCGCCGTTGCGCGACAGCGACCTCCTGGCACGGCGGGCCGAGGTGTGGTTCGCGTTGGGGAGCCTCGTCGCCGTCGCGGCCCTCGCGCGGCGCCTCGGCCTGAGCCGCCGCGCGGCGCTCCTCGCCGTTCTGCTCTACGCCACGGTGGACCGCGCGTTCCCCGTTCTCGCCCTGGGCGCGGGCAACGATCACACCACCGCCTTCTTCACCCTTGCCGGCCTGGACGGCGGTCTCAGCTTTCTGCGGCGTCCCGGGCGCCGATCCGCCGTCTACACTGGCGCGGCGCTCGGACTGCTGATTGGCACCAAGTACATCGGCCTTCTGTATGCCGCCACCGTCGCCGGCTCCCTGGCCGCGGTCTGGGAGGCCGGCCTTGTTCGTGCCACGCCTCCCCGGGGCCGCCTTCTCGAACCTTCTCCGCAGCCCAGGGCGTCGCTGCGACCGGTCAAGGATCTCGTCGTGCCCCTGGGAATCCTCGGGCTGGTGGCGGTCCTGTGCGGTGGCTACGCCTACCTGCGCAACGCCTGGACCGCCGGCAATCCCGTCTTCCCCGCCGCGCTCAGCGTGTTGGGACATCCGATCCTGCCGGGCTGGAGCGGCGCCACCCTGGAGTGGCGGCGCCAGCTCCCCGAGTTCCAGATCGACATCGTCTCGTTCCTGACCCGGCGCGCGGATCTCTTCGGTCCGCTCTTTTCCTGGACGATGCTGCCGAGCGCTTTCTTGGGTCCCGCCCTGGCCTTGGCGCGGCGGCGACCGCAGCTGGCGGTGGTGTTCGCTCTGCCCATCGTTTTCTTCCTCGAGTTCCGTTTCCTGATGCACGACCACCGCGATCTGCGCTATATCCTGCCCGCCCTGGCCGTCGCCGCCCTGGCGGCGGCCTGGGTCCTGTGGACGCCGGGCCCCCGTCTCGGCGGGACGCTGCGTGGTCTCGCTCTCGTGGGCATCCTGCTGGCGGCGGCCTCCCACCTACGCCTCGGCGCACCAGAAGAGGCGCTGCTGCTGGCCCTTCTCTTCACGCTTTCCGCTCTTGCGGTCGTGGTGGCAGGCCGTCACCCCAGCCCGTGGACTCGCTGCGCGCCAAGGCCCAGCCCTCAACCGCGCCTTGCTGCCTGCGCCGCCGGGCTCGCCGCCATTCTGGTCGTGGCCTTGGCCGGGAGCCTCGGAGTCGATAGGTATCAGAGCGTCAAGTTGGCCGGCCAGCCCGCCGCGCTCGCCCTCGAACAACTGACCGGTGGGAACGGCTCGCAGATCGCCTACGTCGGCTCCAACGAGCCGTACCTCTTCTTTGGCCGGCGGCTGCAGAACGATGTGCAGGTGGTGCCCACGGATGGCGACCTCCCAGCGCAGTACTACTTCTGGGGGGGCAGCGCTCGGTTCCCCTTCGACCGGCCCTCGGCCGGCCAATGGCGTGCCAACCTGGCTTCTCGGAACATCTCCTTCGTGGTCGCGGCCCGCACGCCCGCCGAGGGTCCCGAGCGGGGCTGGATGGCCGCCGCGCCCCGGGAGTTCGGGCTGATCTACGCCGGCGAGCAGGTGGAGATCTGGCGCATCAGGGGTGGACCTGGCCCGGCCCATCCATGAGCGCCGCCGTGCGCCAGGGCCCGGCGGGGCGGTGGCCGGCGGATGCTGCCTCCTGACGAAGGCGGGAGGGGCGGCCTGCCGCGGCCTACCAGACGCGGATGCGCAGCGTTGCCAGGGTCTCGTTGGCGTTGGCGACGATCTGCGGGGTCAGGTAGATGCGGTTGTAGGAGTACTCGACGGTCAGGTCGATGTCGGTCCACAGGCCGCAGCGGATGCCGCCGTCGAGCTTCTCCCAGTCCCAGGCGAGGGTCGGCTCGGGGGTCGGGCGGAGGTTCTGGAACTCGTTGTGCAGCTTGGAGTAGCGCACGGCGGGGGCGATGAAGGAGAAGAGCTGGTGGCCGCCGGCGGCGAGCAGGAGCGGCAGCTCGATCTTCCACGCCGCCTCGGCCTCGACGCCGGTGCGCCCCAGGCCGGCCACCTCCTGCTTGACGAGCTGGCCGTAGAGCGAGAGGCCGTGGAGGAGGTAGGCCCAGAGGTTGGCGCCCACCTCCTGCTTACCGTTGCCGCGGTAAGGGAGGAGCGGCTCGCCGCCGGGGCCGACCAGCGACGCCAGGTCGCCGCCGAGCGGGCTCCCCGGCAGGCCGACGGTGGAGGCCAGGGTGCGCCTCCGCCCCCAGAGCATCAGCTCCAGGTCGTTGCCGCCGGCGCTGTCGCCGATCCGCCAGCCGAGGTAGCCGGCGGTCTCCGGATGATCGAAATCGATGTGCTCGACGTGCGTGTCATAGAGGATCGTCAGGCCGCTGTTGAGCCGGGCCGCGGCCGGGTCGAGCAGCAGGTTGGGCGTGTCGCCGGCCAGAGCGTCGGGGTCGCGCACGAACAGCGGGTTGCCCTGGGTGAACGCGGCCTTGACGTAGAGGTGGCGGCCGAGGTCGGCGCCGGCCTCGAGACCGGCGTCCTCGAACAGGTTGAAAGCGGTGCCGGCGAGGCCATAGCTCTGGAGGTGGCGGTCCTCCTGGCGCTCGGGGCGGGAGAACTTGCCCACCTTGAGATAGACGCCGGGCCGGACGGGCAGCGTCGCCCGCGGCGTCTCGCGGCCGGCGCGCAGCCAGACCTCGGCCAGGTCGTACTGCCGGTCGGTGGAGGTCGGGTTGCGGTAGTAGAGGTTGACGCCGTTGAAGCGCAGGTGGGCGGCGATCAGGTCCGAGGGCCGGTAGTCCATCAGCAGCGCGACGTTCGACACCTCGAAGTGCGAGCCCGGATCGACGGTCTCCTGGGCGTGGCCGGCGGCCGGGCCGGGGAGGTAGGGGTCGTTGAGCGGAAAGCGGTAGTCGTCGCTGTGGCGGAAGTTGGTGGTGAGCTCGACGCCGATGCGGAACTTGCGGGGCTGCGGCGCCGCCTCGGCGGCCGCGGCGTCGCCCGTGCCCATGTCGCCGGTGCTCGCCGCGGTTCCAGACCCGCCAGCTGCCGTGCCGGCCGTGTCGCCGCCGGCCGTGTCGATGGCGCCCTGCGCCGTGCCGGCCGCGCCGGTCCCGATCGCTGCCGCTACGCCGGCCACGCCGCCGCCCGGACCGGCCGCCGCGGCCGGGGCGGCGCAGGCCAGCAGCAGCAGGATGCCCCCGAGCGCCAGGCGCCGCGGCAACGAGAGGGTGGTCAGAAGGGCGGCAAGAGATCGAGGGCGCCGCAGACCGCCCCCCGCGGTTGTCGTCATCGCCGGCTCTCCCAGGGTTGCGCCGCGCGCGGGGCGAGGCGCCGCACCGCCACGGTACCAGGCTGTATGTACCCCGGTCCCGCGGTTTGGATCAATGCGACATGAATTGCGACGGAAGCTCGTCCGCCCCCGGCGAACTGGGGCACACAGTACCATGACGCCCGCGCCCGGCAGGGTAGAATAAGCCGCCTGCCATGAGCGTTTCGCCATGCAGCGGTCCTGGCGCCTGGCGCCGAGCGGCGCCGCCTGGTTTCGGGCAGCGCCGCCCGGCCTAGAGCAGGAGCCGAGCCGAGCGGCGCCGGGCAGCTCCTGGCAGAGCCGGACCGCGCCGAGCCGTTTCGCCGCGCCCCAGCGCCACTGTCAACCGCCGCCTCGCAAGCATGCACCGATGATCGAGCTCGCCAAGGTCCCCCCCGAGCTGCTGGCGCCGATCCTGGCCGGCAACCTCCGCCAGATCGGGCCGTCGCGCAAGCTGATCGGCCATTTTTTGGAGGCAGTCGGGCTGCGCCTGGCGGCGGACGCCTGCTGGCTGACGCGGACGGCGCAGGGGGAGCGGCTGCTGCCCGGCGAGCGGCTGGCGGGCGGCGATCCGGCGCTCTGCGACGAGGCGCTGGCGCAGTCGTTCCTGCGCCGCGAGCATCCGGCGGTGCCCGAGCGGATGGTGCTCGCCACGGTGGTGGTGCACGGCCGCCAGGTCGCGGTGGCGGTGGCGGTGCGCCGACGGGAGCGCTTCGAGCCCGCGGCGCGGCGGGCGCTCGAACGGCTCTCCGCGGTCCTCGCCCAGGAGCTGGAGAGCCGCGAGGAGGAGCGCCTGGCGCGGGTGCTCGACCGCATCCGCGAGAAGGTGGCCTCCGAGCTGCGGCCGCGCGACCTGGCCTACCAGATCCTCGACGGCCTGCACCAGCTGGTCGACTACGACCACTCCTCGGCCTTCCTGGCCTACGAGCGGGAGAGCGGCTGCTTCCGCATCGAGGCGGAGAAGATCGTCTGGACCAAGGCCAAGAGCCCCTTCGTCGGCCGCGAGATCCGCCTGCCCGCGGAGCAGGTCGGGCGGATCAGCCGGGCGCTCGAGATCCGCAACCACCCGTGCGCCCCGGCGGCGGCCGGCGCCGCCGCCACCGCCGCGTCCGGCGACGGCTTCGGCGAGCTGCTCGACTATCACCGCCTCGCCGGCAGCCCGCCGATCAGCAGCCTGCTGTCGGCGCCGCTGTTCTACGACGGCGAGTTCCTGGGGATGCTGGAGATCGCCGCCTGGCAGCGGCCGGCCTTCGCCCGCCGCGACCTCCAGGTGGTCGAGCGGTTCCTGCCCGCCGCCGCGGTGGCGATGCGCAACGCGCGGGTGAACCGGTCGCTGGAGATGCAGGCGGTCGAAGCCGAGGTCAAGGCGACGCTGGTGACGCTCTCCCACGCCGTGGCGCACGACGTGAACAATGCGGTGGGCAGCATCCTGCCGCTCGCGCAGCAGATGCGCTTCGACCTGCGGCACGGCGAGGCGCTGGACCGCGACATGTTCGACCGCGACCTCGGCGTGATCATCGACAGCGCCCGGCTCTGCCAGCGCATCTTCTCCAACATGCTGCGGGTGGCGGGCTCGGGCCGCGTCAGCGACGGGCCGGTGGACGCCGCCCAGGTGGTCGCCGAGACCATGCCGCTGCTCCTGGCGCTGGCCGCGCGCCGCGGCATCGAGATCGTGCTCGACCTCGCCCCCGGCCTGCCGGCGGTGCGCTGCCGCCGTCAGGACCTCCAGCACATCGTCCTCAACCTGGTGCGCAACTCGCTCCAGGCGCTGGCCGAGGGCGACCGCGGCGGCCGGGTCGAGATCGCCCTGCAACGCCCGGAGGGGCCGGAGGGAGCCGACGGCGGCGTCGAGCTGACGGTCACCGACGACGGGCCCGGCATCCCCGCGGACCTGCTCTCCAAGGTGCAGGAGCCGTTCTTCTCCACCCGCCCCGGCGGCTCCGGCCTCGGGCTGGCGATCTGCCGCGCCCTCGCCTGGCAGAACGGCGGCAGCCTCACCGTCGAGAGCCCGATCGTGGGAGGCTTGGCCGCCGTGGCCGCGCCCGCCGCGCTCGCCGCGCTCGGCGAGTCTGCCGGGCCCGGTGCGGCCGAGGCGCGCGGGGAGGAGCGGGACCACGAGGCGCCGGCCGGCGGCCCGGCCCACGGCACCCGCGTGACCCTGCGCCTCGCCGCCCTCGACCGCCAGCTCCAGCAGGAGGTCGCGTGAGCGGCCGCGACCGCATCCTGGTGGTGGACGACGATCCCGGCATGCGGCGGGCGGTGCAGCGCATCCTGGCCCCGGCCTACGAGGTCGAGACGGTCGACGGTGCGGGGGAGGCGCTGGCGCGCCTGGGCCTGAACGGCGGCGACCCCGCGTCCGCGAACGGCTTCGCCCTGGCGCTGGTGGACGTGCGGCTGGCCGACGGCGACGGCTACTCGCTCTGCCAGGCGATCCGGGAGCGGCGGCCGGAGACCGACGTGATCCTGATCACCGGGTCGCTGTCGCAGCCGGACGAGAAGCTCTACCGGTCGCTGGAGCAGGGAGCCTTCTACTTCCTGTTCAAGCCGTTCGACCGCCGGGTGCTGCTGGCGCTGGTCGAGCGCTGCCTGCGGCTGCAGCGCGAGCGCGGCGCCAAGGAGCGCTTCGCCCAGACCCTCGCCGCCGACCTGGAGCGGGCGCGCCGCTTCCAGCACGGCCTGCTGCCGCGCCGCGCGGTCGCCGCCGACGGCTGGCGGCTGGAGGGGCGGCTGCTCTCCTGCGACGCGCTGGGCGGCGACCTCTACCTCACCCAGGCCGGCCGCGACGGCGTGGTGCTGGCGGTGAGCGACGTCGTCGGCCACGGCGTCAGCGCCGCCATGTACGCCGGCATGCTGCGCTCGACCCTGGATGCCGCCCGCCGCCGGAGCGCCGAGCCGCGCGAGCTGATCGGCGAGCTGCTCGACGGCATCGACTTCTTCGAGGCGGCCAAGTACGCCACCCTGTTCTACGCCCTGCTGCTGCCGGACGGGCGGCTGCGCTACGTCAACGCCGGGCATCCGCCGGCCCTGTGGCTGCACGCGGGGAGCATCGAGGCGCTGCCGGCGACCGGCTTCTTCCTCAGCACCGCCTTCCGCAACCGCCCCCACGAGCCGGCCGAGATCACCCTGCGCCGCGGCGACCGGCTCCTGGTCTACACCGACGGCGCCTCCGAGGCCGCGGGGGAGGACGGCGGGGAGCTGGGGGTGGCGGGGTTGACCGAGTCGTTCGCCGGCTGCGCCGGCCTGCCGCTCGCCGATGCGCTCGACCTCCTCCTCGGGCGGGTGCGGGCGCAGGTCGGCGGCCACGGGCTGGACGACGACGTGACCCTGCTGCTGGTGGAGCGCACCGCGTAGTGGAGCGCACCGCCTGCCGACGATTGGCGCGAGCGCCGCGAGCGCTGCCGGCGCCGCGAGTGGCGCCCTCGCTGCGAGTGCCGCGAGTGCTGCGAGCGTCGCGAGTGCCGCGAGCGCTGCGAGTGCCGCGAGCCGCGAACGTCGCGAACGTCGCGAACGTCGCGAGCATCAGGAGCGTCGCACCCGGTGCCGCTTGGGCGCCGCCGAAGAGCCGAGGTGAACGATGAGTGATCCGATCGACGCGCTGAGCGAGGACCTCAAGCAGATCAACGTTTTCGCCGACCTGGCGCCGGAGGCGCGGCGCTGGTTGGCGGAGCAGGCGACCGAGCGCTGGCTCGAGCCCGGCGAGGCGGCGATCGCCGAGGGCGCCCCGGCCGACCGCATGATGGCGCTGCTCAGCGGCGAGATGCAGGGGCGCAAGGAGAAGGGCGGGTCGGACAGCGTCATCTTCAGCTTTCAGGCCGGGGAGGTGAGCGGCATGCTCCCCTTCTCGCGCATGACGGTCTTCAGCGTCACCGCCCGCGCCGTGGAGCGTTCGCGCCTGCTGTGGTGGCCGGCGGCGCTCTTCCCCGAGATGCTGCGCCGCATCCCGGAGCTGGAGGCGCGGCTGGTGGGGGTGCTGGCCGACCGGGTGCGCGAGTCCACCCGCCTCGACCAGACGCGCGAGAAGCTGATGGCGCTCGGCAAGCTCTCGGCCGGCCTGGCCCACGAGCTGAACAACCCGGCCGCCGCGGTGCAGCGCGCCGCCGCCGAGCTGCGCGACCGCCTGGTGGCGCTGCGCAGCCTGGCCGCCCGGCTGATCGGCTGCGGCATCGAGCCGGGGCCGATGCAGGCGGCGGTCGATCTCTACCGCGCGGCGATCGAGCGCAGCCGCGCCGGCGGCGGCGCCGTCGAGGAGGACCCGATCGCGGTGAGCGACCGCGAGGAGCGGCTCGGCGCCTGGCTCGAGGAGATCGGCGCCGAGCGGCCGTGGGTGCAGGCCGGCACCTTCGCCGGCTACGGCATCGACCGGCCGGACCTGCAACGCCTGCAGGAGATCGCGCCGCCGCACGCCGTGCCCTGCCTGATCTGCTGGATGGAGGGCGGCCTCGCGGCCGAGGGGCTGCTGGCCGACATCGCCAACGCCTCCCACCGCATCTCCGAGCTGGTGTCGGCGGTCAAGTCCTACTCGCACATGGACGACGGCCAGGGGCGCGACGAGGTGGACCTGCGCCGCGAGCTGGAGAGCACGCTGACCATCCTGGCGCACAAGGCGCGCAGGAAGGGGGTGGTGGTGAAGCGCGACTTCCAGCCCGACCTGCCGCACCTCTCCGCCTACCCCGGCGAGCTCAACCAGGTGTGGACGAACCTGCTCGACAACGCCCTCGACGCGGTGGCGGAGGGCGGCCACATCGCGGTGCGCGTCCTCCAGGAGGGCGACTCGCTGCGGGTCGACATCTGCGACGACGGCCCGGGCATCCCGCCCGAGATCCAGAGCCGCATCTGGGAGCCGTTCTTCACCACCAAGCCGGTCGGCGAGGGCACCGGCCTCGGCCTGGAGGTGGCCCAGCGCATCGTCGTCCGCCGCCACGGCGGCTCGATCACCTTCGCCTCGGAGCCGGGCAACACCTGCTTCACCGTCTGCCTCCCCCTCCGCCGCAACGGCGCGCCGAGCGCCGCGGCCGAGCAGCCAAGCGCCGCCCGCGGCGGCGCGCCCGAATAAATCGCCGCATCGAGCGGCGCGCCCAAATCGACTGCCGCATCGAGCGGCGCGCCCGGGTAGACCGCCGCGGCCGGTTCAGCTCGTCACCCGCGCCAGTCGAGCACCTTGTCGATGGCGGTCTGGGTGACCGGGTGGTAGCCGGGGCGGGCGCGGACGTAGATGCGCAGCGCGGTCTCGGCGCCGGCCGGCGTCCTGGCCAGCTCCGCGTACAGCGGCTGGACGAACTTGCGGCGGCCGACGGTGATCAGGAACCGGTCGAGCGCGGCGTCGGCGGGGCGGTAGCCGTAGCGGATCGCGAGCTGCAGCCAGGCGGCCAGGATCTCGTCGTTGCCCGAGGTGGTGAAGCGGAACGCCGCGTCGAGGTCGTTCATCTGCGGCTGGGAGAGCGGCGCCGGCAGCTCGTGCAGGAAGCGCAGCCAGTGCTGGGTGGTCCAGCCGGCGGTGGCGAGGCGCGCCGCCGGCGTCCCCTGCGCAAAGGCGGTGGCCGCCTGGCGGACGCGGGCGAAGGCCGCCGAATGGACGGTGATCGCCGTGGCCGGCAGGCCTGGCCCGTCGATCCACTCGTCGAGGCGCAGCGACTCCGCCAGGCCGGGGCTGCTGTCGAGCAGGTGCGCCCTGAGGTAGGCGACGAAGCGCCGCGTGTCCATCGACTGGAAGGCGAAGGTGTCGAAGTAGTCGCGCAGGAAGCGGTCGAAGCGCGGGCGGCCGACCGCGGCCTCGATGGTCGCGAGCAGCAGCGCCCCCTTCTCGTAGGCGATGTCGGAGGCCGCCTCGTCGGGGTCGCGCCCGGCCAGGTCGAGGCGCAGGCGGGTGTCGGGGCTGTCGGCTCCCTTGTCGCGCAGGGTCTCGTCGAGGCTCTGGCGCCCGAGCACCGCGAGCATCTCGGCGTGCTCCTTGCCGTAGAGCGCCTCCATGATGCGGCGCTCGAAGAAGACGGTGAAGCCCTCGTTGAGCCAGAAGTCGTTCCAGGTGGCGTTGGTGACCAGGTTGCCCGACCACGAGTGGGCCAGCTCATGGGCGACCAGCGACACCAGCGAGCGGTCGCCGGCCAGGATCGTCGGCGTGGCGAAGGTCAGGCGCGGGTTCTCCATCCCGCCGTAGGGGTAGCTGGCCGGCAGCACGAGCAGGTCGTAGCGGCCCCAGCGGTAGGGGCCGTAGAGCTTCTCGGCGGCGTCGATCATGCGCGGCGTGTCGGCCAGCTCCCAGGCGGCGCGCTCGATCACCCCGGGCAGGGCGTAGACGCCGCTCCTGCGGTCCAGCGGCCTGAAGGCGAGGTCGCCCACCGCCAGGGCCAGCAGATAGGACGGGATCGGCTGCGGCATGCGGAAGCGATAGACGCCGTCGGCGGCGCCGGCGGTGGGGTTCTCGGCGCTCATCACCGCCAGGAACCCGGGCGGCACCCGGATCGTCGCCTCGTAGGTCTGGCGCACCCCCGGCGTGTCCTGGCACGGCACCCAGGTGCGGGCCAGGATGGTCTGCGACTGGGTGAAGAGGAACGGCAGCGTGCTGCCGGCCTGCGCCGGCGTCAGCCATTGCAGCGCGCCGGCGGTCTCGCTGGTCGCATAGTCCACGTTCACCCAGCGGGTGCCCGGGGCGAGGGGGATGCTGAGCGGCCGGCCCAGGTAGGTGACCGGGTCGCCCAGGGTGAAGGGGACCGGCGTCGCGCCGTCGTCGAGCGTGACCTGCCGGATGTCGAGGTCGCGGGTGTCGAGGACCAGCGTCGCGGGCGCCGTCGCCGCTCCCGCCGGGCGCCGCAGCCGCAGGCTCGCTCTCCCGGTCAGCCGCCGGGCGGCGAAATCCACCGTGAGATCGAGCGCCAGGTGATCGACCGCCGCCTCGTCCGGGCGGGCGAAGGAGTGCGGGTCCCGCTCCGCCGCGCTGCCGGGGCCGGCGCCGGCGGCGGTGTCGTGACCCGCGGCGGCGGGCGCCGTCCCCGCCCCCGCCGAGCCGCGGCCTTCTCGGGCCGCGGCTCGGCG
>JASLEW010000114.1 GCA_030150965.1 Thermoanaerobaculia bacterium
GCAGCGCCCGCGCCTTGGCGCAGAGCAGCAGCGCCTGGCCGCCGCGCGGCCCGGCGCCCCACTCCACCGCCTCGCGCACCGCCGCGACCGGCGACCCCTCGGGCCGCGTGGCGCGCACCAGCGCCGCCGCGTGCTCGACCAGGCTGCCGGCGGCGTGCACCTGGCGCACCAGCCCCTGGAGCGCCAGCAGCTCGGCGGCGCCGCAGACCGCGCCGACCCGCGGCGCCGCGGCGCCGGTGGTGGCGGCGAGGATGCGCACCTCCTCGTCGCCCGCCGGGTAGGCGACGCGGATGAACAGCAGGAAGCGGTCGAGCTGCGCCTCGGGCAGCGGGTAGGTGCCCGCCTGCTCGATCGGGTTCTGCGTCGCGAGCACGAAGAATGGGCGGGGCAGCGGGCGCGTCACGCCGCCGTGCGAGACCTCGCCCTCCTGCATCGCCTCGAGCAGCGCCGACTGCGTCTTGGGCGGCGTGCGGTTGATCTCGTCGGCCAGCACCAGGTGGGCGAAGACCGGACCCGGCTGGAAGCGGAAGCCGCGGCGCCCGGTCGCGTGGTCCTCCTCCAGCACCTCGGTGCCCAGGATGTCGGAGGGCATCAGGTCGGGGGTGAACTGGATGCGCTTGCTCGGCAGCCCGAGCGCCTGCCCCAAGGTCCGCACCATCAGCGTCTTGGCGAGCCCCGGCACGCCTTCGAGCAGGGCGTGGCCGCCGGCGAGGAGCGCGGTCAGCAGCAGCTCCAGCACCTCCTCCTGGCCGACCAGCACCTTGCGCACCTCGGCGCGCAGCGCCGGCAGGCAGCCCAGCAGGCGGTCCACCTCGTGCTCCTGCAGGGCCACGCCGTCCGCGGGCGCGCCGGCGCCGCCGGCCGCCAGGTCCGCGATGCCCCGCGCCGCGCCGCCGCCGCTCACCGCCGCCTCCGCCTCAGCCGAGCAGCGCGTGCATCACGATGTTGACGCCGAACTTGGTGTTGTCCTCGGCGAGCCAACGCTTGTTGCGCCAGTCGTAGTCCCATTCGCAGCCATAGTCCTTGTTGCTGTAGAGCACGGCGATCCTGCCGTCCACCTCGATCGCCTGGAGGTAGTCGTGCACCAGGTCGTCCCCCCAGCCGTTGAGCTCGAAGGTGGTGGCCGGCGGCCCGTCGGGAAAATGAAAGAAGCTGTGATAGATCGGGTGCCCGCGCGGCAGGCGGCGCAGCGCCGCGGCGCCGAACAGCTCGCGCATCTGCGCCTCGAAGCTGCGCGCGAAGAGGCCGTCCACGTCGTGATTGCAGTCGTCCACGAAGACGAAGGCGCCGTGCTCGACGAGCCGCGCGAAGTGGCGCTTCTCGTCGGCGCCGAACTCGACCAGGCGGTGGCCGGCGAGATAGGCGAAGGGCGCCCGCAGCACGCGCGGATCGGCCAGCGGCACCACCCGCTCGTGCGGCGCCACGCGCAGCGTCGTGTACTGGACCAGCGAATCGAGCAGGTTCGCCGGCATGCGCTGGTCGACGTCCCAGTCGCCGGAGTCGTAGCGCAGCCGGACGAACTCGAAATCGCTCACCTAGACCGCGTCAGACAGGCTGGTGAAGGTGAAGTCGCGGATCCGCATCGGCGGGATCATCACGCTGTTGATGTTCTCGCCCTGCACCCGCACCGGCGCCGCCATCGCCTCCAGGTTGTTGAGCATGATCACCGCGCTCTCGTTGAAGCGCATGTTCTTGACCGGGAAGCTGACCTTGCCGTTCTCGATGAAGAACGTCCCGTCGCGCGTCAGACCGGTGACCAGCACCGTCTCCGGGTCCACCTCGCGGATGTACCAGGTGCGGGTCACCAGGATGCCGCGCGGCGTGTCCTTGACGAGGTCGGCGGTGGTGCCGGTGCCGCCCGCCATGATGATGTTGCCCGGCAGCGGGACCGCCTGGCGCCCCTGCTTCTGCGCCCAGTAACGCGAGATGGGGAGGGTCTTGACCACCCCCTTCTCGATCCAGCTGACGCGCTCGCGCCGCTGGCCGTCGTTGCTCCAGCCCGCGACCGGCACATCGGCGTCCTGTGGGTCGGAGTAGATGTGGACCCGCTCGTCCACCAGCTTCTCGCCCAGCTTGGTGCCGCCGCCCTTCTTCGACAGGAAGCTCCGTCCCTCGTCGGCCTGGCGGGCGTCCATGTTGAACAGCATGTCGGCCAGGATGTCGATCGACGCCGCCGGCTCCAGGATCACCGTGTAGCGCCCGGGCTCGATCGCCCTGGCCTCGCGCGAGCGCAGCGCCTTGTCGAGCGCCGACTGCGACAGCGCCGCGGCGTCGAGCTTGCTGCCGTCGTTGAAGTCGGCGCCCGCCCAGCCGGAGCCCAGGCCGTCGCCGCTGCGCATGGTGACCGTCAGCTCGACCCCGGTGTCGGCGTGGTAGGCGAAGATCCCCCTGCTGTTCGCGAGCGCCTGGAAGCCGGCGTGGTCCTGGAGGAACCCGGCGGTGACCGCCTGCTTGTCGCGCGCCGGCCCGATGCTGGCGGCGGCGACCTGCGCGCGGTAGGCGGGATCGATCCTGGCGGTGGCGGCGTAGTACGACTGGCCGCTCCGGTACTCGCCCTGCGGGCCGAGGACCTCCATGAGCTCCGGGTTCTCCGGCGCCAGGCGCGCCAGCTCCTCGGCCCGCCGCACGACGCGGCCGAGCGACGCGTCGTCGAGCTCGTCGATGGTGGCGACGCCGCTGCGCTTGCCGAAGTTGCTCTGCACCGCGAGCGTCGTGCGCTCGACCACGCCGCCGGTGGTCACGGTGTTGCGGGCGTAACGGATGTTGCCGGTGCGGCTGCCTTGGAGCGACGCCGCGCAGCCGTCGGCCTGCGACAGGGCGATCACCTTGCTGAGGATCGCCCGGGCTTCATCTTGCGTGAGCACGGCCATGTGATGCGCCTCCCCGGTCAGATCCGGCGTTCGGTGCTGATGACGTTGATGCCGTTGAAGCGGGCGGTGGCGCTGCCATGCGAGACGGCACTGATCTGGGGCGGCTGGCCCTTGCCGTCGAAAAATGAGCCGTTCATGCGGTAGTCGCGCTCATCGCACACCGCGGCGCACGAGTTCCAGAACTCCTGGGTGTTGGCCTGGTAGGCCACGTCGCGCAGCGGGCGGGTGATCTTGCCGCCCTTGATCTCGTAGAACAGCTGGCCGCCGAACTGGAAGTTGTAGCG
>JASLEW010000147.1 GCA_030150965.1 Thermoanaerobaculia bacterium
CCGCACGGCCGGGGCCGCCGGAGGCCGGTGCGCCCCCCATCGCCGCTGCCGGCGCCGGGCACCTCCGGCCGCAGCTCGGGACGCCCTACGTGGCGCCGCGCGGGCCGCTGGAGGAGGGCCTGGCGGCGCTCTGGGGGGACGTCCTGGGGCTCGATCGGGTGGGCGCGGCGGACGATTTCTTCGAGCTCGGGGGGCATTCGCTGCTCGGCACGCGGCTGGTGTCGCGGGTCCGCGAGGCCTTCGGCGTCGAGGTGCCGCTCGGCCAGCTGTTCGAGACGCCGACGGTGGCCGAGCTCGCCGCTCACCTCGCGGCCGGGCGCGCGCTGGCCGGCGGCGCCGAGCGCGACGAGATCCCGCGCCTCGGGCGCGACGGCGAGCGGCCGCTGTCCTTTGCCCAGGCGCGGATGTTCGTGCTCGACCGCCTGGAGACGGCGGTCTCCGCCTACAACATGGCGCTCCTGCTGCACGTCGAGGGCCCGCTCCATCCGGCGGTCGCCAGGGCGGCGCTGGCGGAGGTGGTGCGCCGCCACGAGACCCTGCGCACCACCTTCCACGCCACGGCGGCGGGACCGCGCCAGGAGATCTCGGCGCGGGCCGCGGTCCACCTGCCCCTGATCGACCTCGCGGCGCTGCCCGGGGAGCGCGGCGGCCGGGAGGTGGCGCGGATCGCCGCGGCGGACGCCGGCAGGCCGTTCGACCTGAGCCGTGGGCCGCTGCTGCGGGCGGCCGTGCTGCGGCAGGGAGCCGGTCGCTTCTCGGTCCTGGTCAACATGCATCACATCGTGAGCGACCTGTGGTCGCTCGGAGTCCTGGTGGAGGACTTCGGCGTCGCCTACGAGGACGCCCTGGCGGGCCGGCCCCCATCCCTGCCGGAGCTGGCGGTGCAATACGCCGACTTCGCCGTCTGGCAGCGGCGGCGCCTCGCCGGTGAGCGCCTGCAGCAGGAGGTCGGCTGGTGGCGCGAGCGGCTCGCCGGCGCGGTGGTGCCCGAGCTGCCCACCGACCGGCCGCGCCATTGGGCGCGCCAGGGGCTGGCCGGCGCCCGCCCCGTCCGTCTCGACGCCTCGCTGACGGCCCGCCTGACGCGGCTCGGGCGGGAGGAGGGGGCGACGCTCTTCATGGTGCTGGTGACGGGCCTGGGCGTGCTGCTCCAGCGCTACACCGGCCGGGAGGACCTCTCGCTGGGCTCGCCGATCGCCAATCGCACGCGGCGCGAGCTCGAGCGGCTGGTCGGCTTCTTCGTCAACACCCTGGTGCTGCGCGCCTCCTTCCCGCCGGGCGCCGCGGTGCGCGGCCTGCTGCGGCAGGTGCGCGAGACGACGCTCGGCGCCTACGCGCATCAGGACGTGCCGTTCGAGAAGCTGGTCGAGGAGCTGCGCCCGGCGCGGGGGCCCAATCTCACGCCCTTCTTCCAGGTGATGCTGGCGCTGCAGAACGCGCCGCTCGCCGCCCGGCCGCTGCCCGGGCTGACCCTGACCCCGGAAGCCCTCTCCAGCCCGCGCGCCAAGTTCGAGCTCAGCCTGTTCCTGGGCGAGGCCGCCGACGGCGGGATCGAGGGCGGCGCCGAGTACGACCGCGAGCTGTTCGACGGCGCGACCATCGAGCGGCTGCTGGGCCACTACGGCAACCTCCTCGCCGAGCTCGGCGGCCTGGCGGTCGACGGCACCGCCGCGGCGCGGCAACGGCGGTCCGGTGAGCTGGCGCTGCTGGGCGCGGCGGAGCGCCACCAGCTGCTGACCGAGTGGAACGACACAAGGAGCGCGCTGCCGCGCCCGGCCCTGGTGCACCGGCTGTTTGCCGAGCAGGCGGCGCTGGCGCCGGATGCCGTGGCGGTGGCGTCGGCGGCCGGCGAGGCGCTGAGCTACGGCGAGCTGGAGCGGCGCGCCGGGCAGCTGGCGGACCGCCTGCGGCGGCTGGGCAGCGGCCGGCCCGCGCTCGCCCGGGCGGCGGCCGGCGACGAGGTGGTGGGGATCCTCCTCGGCCGCTCGCCGGAGCTGGTCATCGCCGTCCTGGCGGTCCTCAAGGCCGGCGCGGCCTACCTGCCGCTCGACCCCGCCTATCCCGACGAGCGCCTGGAGCTGATGCTGCGCGATGCCGGGGCGCGCCGGGTGATCACCCGAGCGGCCCTTGCCGGGCGCGCCGCCGCCCTGGCCGGCCACGACGCGCTCGGCGCGGCGGAGCCGCCGCTGGCGGTGCTGCCGGTCGATGCTCCCGCCGTGTCCGGCGAGCCGGCCGAGGCCGGCGCGCCGGGCGGCGGAGAGGCTCTCGCCGCCGCCGACCCGGCGGAGGCGGCGCTCGCCGACCGCCTGGCCTACGTCATGTACACCTCGGGCTCGACCGGCCGGCCGAAGGGCGTCGGGGTCACCCATCGCGGCGTGGTGCGGCTGGTCTGCGCGACCGGCTACGTGGCCTTCGGCCCCGGCGAGGTCGTCCTGCAGCTCTCGCCCGCCGCCTTCGACGCCTCCACCTTCGACATCTGGGGCTCCCTGCTGCACGGCGGCCGGCTGGTCCTGGCGCCGGAGGGGACGCCGGCGCTGGCCGACCTGGCAGGGCTGATCGACCTGCACGGGCTGACCACGGTGTCCACCACGGCGGCGCTGTTCCACCTCCTGGTGGATCACCAGCTGGAGCGCCTGGGCTCGCTCGCCCAGGTCATGACCGGCGGCGACGTGGTGTCGGCGCAGCACGCGCGGCGGGCCCTCCTCGCCCTGCCGCGCACGCGGCTGACGGTGCTCTACGGCCCGACCGAGAACACCACCTTCAGCTCCTACAGCCGGCTGCGCGACCCCGCGGACCTGGGCTCGACGGTGCCGCTGGGACGGCCGATCGCCAACAGCCGGATGGTGGTCGTGGACCGCGAGGGGCGCGCGGTGCCGGTGGGGGTGGCCGGCGAGCTCTGCACCGGCGGCGACGGCCTGGCGCGCGGCTACCTGGGGCGGCCCGGGCTGACGGCGGAGCGTTTCGTCCCCGATCCCTCGGCCGGCGAGCCCGGAGGGCGGCTCTACCGCACCGGCGACCTGGCGCGGCTGCTGCCGGACGGCCGCGTCGAGTTCCTGGGACGGATCGATCACCAGGTGAAGCTGCGCGGGTATCGCATCGAGCCGGGCGAGATCGAGGCGCGCCTGCGCGAGCACCCGGAGGTGCGCGATGCGACCGTGCTGCTCCACGAGCAGCCGCCCGGCAACCGCTTCCTGGCGGCCTACGTGGTGGGCGCCGCGGCGCCCGGCGACGCCGAGCTGCGCGCTCACCTGCGGGCGCGGCTGCCGGAGCACATGGTGCCGACGGCCTTCGTGCGGCTGGACGAGCTGCCGCTGACCGCCAACGGCAAGGTGGACCGGCGCCGGCTGCCGGCGCCCAGCTACGCGACGGCGGGCGCCGGGGCGGGCGCGGGTCCCCGGGCCGGGACGCCGCCGGCGCTCGCGCCGCGCGCTCCGTCGGCGGAGATCCTGGCCGGTCTCTGGTGCGAGGTGCTGCAGCTCGAACGGGTGGAGGAGGGCGCGAGCTTCTTCGACCTGGGTGGCTACTCCCTGGTTGCGACCGGCCTCGCGGTGCGCGTGCAGGAGGTCCTCGGCGTCGGGATCTCCCTGCACCGGCTCTTCCACGACCCGACCCTGCGCGGCATGGCGGCCGAGATCGAGGAGAAGCTCCTGGAGGCGCGGGGGCCCGCGCCGCCGCCGCTCGTGCCGCTCGGCGCCGCCGAGCGGCGCGGGCCGCTGCCGCTCTCCTTCGCCCAGGAGCGCCTGTGGGTGCTGGACCGGATGGAGCCGGGCTCGACCGCCTACCACGTGCCGCTGGCGGTGCGGCTGCTGGGCGGCCTCGACGCCATCGCGCTGCACGCGGCGCTGGGCGAGGTCGTCCGCCGCCACGAGGCGCTGCGCACCCGCTTCGCGGCCGGGCAGAGCGGCCCGGTGCAGCTGGTTGCGCCCTTTGCGCCGCCGGCCCTGCCGCGCCTCGACCTCGGGGCGCTCGACGGCGGGCGGCGGGAGGACGAGCTGCGGCGGCTGATCGAGGGTCTCGCTCTCCGGCCGTTCGACCTGGAGAGCGGACCGCTCTTCCGGGCGGCGCTGGTGCGGCTCGGCGCCGCCGAGCACGCGCTGCTCGTGGCGATGCACCACATCAGCTCGGACGCCTGGTCGGTGGGCGTGCTGCTGCGCGAGCTCGCCGCGCTCTACGGGGCGGCGCGCGAAGGGCGGCCGTCGCCGCTGCCGGAGCTGCCGTTGCAGTACGCCGACTTCGCCGTCTGGCAGCGGCGCTGGCTGGACGGCGAGGCGCTGGCCCGCGAGGTGGACTGGTGGCGGCAGGAGCTTGGCGGAGCCCCGGCCCTGGAGCTGCCCGCCGACCGGCCGCGGCGGGGACCGCGGCGCGGGGTGGCGGGCCGCCGCACGCTGCGCATCCCGCCCGCCGGCGCAGCGGGACTGGCGCGGCTGGGCAGGGAGCAGGGAGCGACGCTCTTCATGGTCCTCCTCGCCGCCTTCGACGTGCTGCTCCTCCGGCATGGCGGGCAGGAGGCCGCCGCCGCCGTCGCGGTGGGCTCGCCGGTCGCCAACCGCACGCGCCGCGAGACCGAGAGCCTGGTCGGCTTCTTCGTCAACACGCTGGTGCTGCGCACCACGGTCGCGCTCGGCTCACCGCTTCACCAGGTGCTGCGGCAGGTGCGGGAGACCACCCTCGGCGCCTACAGCCACCAGGACGTGCCGTTCGAGAAGTTGGTCGAGGAGCTGCAACCGGCGCGCGGCGCGGGCCGGACGCCCTTCTTCCAGATCTTCTTCGCCCTGCAGAACGCGCCGCTGCCGGCCCGGCGGCTGCCGGGCCTGGAGCTCGTGCCGCTGCCGGCCGCCGGCATCGGCCCCAAGCTCGACCTCAGCCTGTCCCTGAGCGAGGCCGAGGACGGCGGCATCGAGGGGACGGTCGATTACGACCGCGCGCGGTTCGATGCGGCGACCGTCGAACGCCTGCTGCGGCACTACGGCCGGCTGCTCGCCGCGTTTGCTGCCCATGCCGATACCGGCGCCATCGGCGCCATCGGCGGTGCGGCGGCCGGGACCGCGGTGGGCGAGCTGCCCCTGCTCGCGGCGGCGGAGCGCCACCAGCTGCTGGCCGAGTGGAACGACACGCGGCGGGAGCTGCCGCGGCCGGCGGTCGTGCACCACCTGTTCGCCGCGCAGGCGGCGCGCACGCCGGACGCGGTGGCGGTGGTGTCGGCCGACGGCGAGGCGCTCAGCTACGGCGAGCTGGCGCGGCGCGCCGGCCGGCTGGCGCGCCGGCTGCGGCGGAGCGGGGTGGGTGCGGAGGAGGCGGTGGGCGTGCTCCTGCCGCGCTCGCCCGAGCTGGTGATGGCGCTGCTCGCCGCCCTCGCGGCCGGCGGCGCCTATCTGCCGCTCGATCCGGCCTATCCCGACGAGCGGCTGGAGCTGATGCTGCGCGACGCCGGCGCCCGGGTGGTGCTCGCCCGGGCGGCGCTCGCCCGGAGGCTCGGCGGCATGGCCGGGAAGGAGCCGCGGCTGACGGTGCTGGAGGTCCCGGGAGGGGAGGGCCGCGCCATGGACGCCGGCAGCCGCGAGCCGGCGGCGCCGGCGGGGCGGGAGCCGTGGGGGGGCCGGCCGGGCCGGCCGGCGGCGGGAGCGGGGGACGACAGCCTCGCCTGCATCCTGTACACCTCGGGCTCGACGGGCCGGCCGAAGGCGGTGGGAATCACCCACCGCGGCGTGGCGCGGCTCGTGTGCTCCACCGAGTACGTGACGTTCGGTGCCGGCGAGGTGGTGCTGCAGCTGGCGCCGGCCAGCTTCGACGCCTCCACCTACGAGATCTGGGGGCCGCTGCTGCACGGCGGGTGCGTGGTGCTGGCACCCGCGGGCGCCGTCGCCCTGGCGGGCCTGGCCGAGCTGATCGACCGGCACGGCCTGACCACGCTGTCGACGACGGCGGCGCTGTTCCACCTCCTGGTGGATCACCAGGTGGAGTGGCTGCGGCCGTTGCGGCAGCTCCTGACCGGCGGCGACGTGGTGTCGGCGCAGCACGTCCGGCGGGCGCTCGGGGAGCTGCCGGAGACCCGCCTGACCGTCCTCTACGGGCCGACGGAGAACACCACCTTCAGCTCCTTCAGCCGCCTGCGGGACGCCGCGGAGGTGGCGGCCACCGTGGCGCTGGGCAGGCCGATCGCCAACAGCCGCATGGTCGTCCTGGACCCTGAGGGGCGCGTGGCGCCGGTGGGCGCCCCGGGCGAGCTGTGCACCGGCGGCGACGGCCTGGCGCGCGGCTACCTCGGGCGGCCGGAGCTGACCGCCGAGCGCTTCGTGCCCGACCCTGGCGGCGCCGAGGCGGGCGGCCGCCTGTACCGCACCGGCGACCTGGCGCGGGCGCTCGCGGACGGGCGCGTCGAGCTCCTGGGGCGCCTCGACAACCAGGTGAAGCTGCGCGGCTACCGCATCGAGCCGGGAGAGATCGAGGCGCACCTGCGCGAGCACCCGGCGGTGCGCGATGCGGCGGTGGTGCTGCACGAGCGGCCGCCCGGCAACCGTTTCCTGACCGCCTACGTGGTGGGCGATGCGCGGGCGGCCGGCGATGCCGAGCTGCGCGCCCACCTGCGGTCGCGCCTGCCGGAGCACATGCTGCCGGCGGCGCTCGTCCACCTGGAGGCGCTGCCGCTCTCCGCCAACGGCAAGGTGGACCGCCGCCTCCTGGCGTCGATGACGGCGACCGCGGCGACGGCGGGGCGGCCCGCGGGCGGCGCGGCGCCGCGGGAGCCGCTGGCCGCGAGGCTGGCCGCCATCTGGCGCGACGTGCTGCGGGTCGAGCGGGTCGATCTCGGCGACAGCTTCTTCGCCCTGGGCGGCTATTCGCTGGTGGCGACCGGCCTCGCCGTGCGGGTGCGCGAGGCCTTCGGCGTCGAGATCTCGCTGCACCGCCTGTTCGACGATCCGACGCTGGGGGGGATGGTGGCCGAGGTGCGGGCTGAGCTGCGGCGGCGGCGCGCCGCCGCGGTGCCGCCGCTCGTGCGCCGCGGAGCCGAGCAGCGCGGCGCCCCCCTGCCGCTGTCGTTCGCGCAGGAGCGGCTGTGGGTGCTGGACCGGCTGCAGCCCGGCTCGACGGCCTACCACGTGCCCCTGGGCGCCCTGCTGAGCGGCGAGCTGGACGCCCCGGCGCTGCACGGCGCCCTGGCGGAGATCCTGCGCCGGCACGAGGTGCTGCGCACCCGCTTCGCCGAGCGGGACGGCGGCCCGGTGCAGGTGATCTCGCCCTTCTCGCCGCCGCCGCTGCCGCGGATCGACCTGGGCGCCCTGGATGATCCCAGGCGGCGGCAGGAGCTGCGGCGGCTGAGCGGCGACCAGGGCCGCGTGCCCTTCGATCTGCACCGCGGACCGCTCTTCCGCGCCGTCCTGGTGCGCCTGGAGCCCCGGGAGCACGCGCTGCTCGCGGTGATGCATCACGTGGTCTCGGACGGCTGGTCGGTCGGGGTGCTGCTGGGTGAGCTCGGCGCGCTCTACAGCGCGCTCCTGGCCCGGCGGCCCTCGCCGCTGCCGGAGCTGCCGGTGCAGTATGCCGACTTCGCGGTCTGGCAGCGGCGCTGGCTGGCGGGCAAGGTGCTGGAGCGCGAGCTCGGGTGGTGGCGCGAGGCGTTGGCCGGCGTGCCGGTGCTGGAGCTGCCCGCCGACCGGCCGCGCACGCGCCGCCCGGTTCAGGCCGCGGGCAGCCGCTCCTTCGCCCTCGACCCCGCGCTCGCCGCCGGCCTGGCGCGGCTCGGGCGCCGGCAGGGGACGACGCCGTTCATGGTGCTGCTCGCCGCCTTCAAGGTGCTTCTCCGGCGCCACTGCGGCCAGGACGACGTGGCGGTGGGCTCGCCGATCGCCAACCGCACCCGGCGCCAGGTCGAGGGGCTGGTCGGCTTCTTCGTCAACACCCTGGTGCTGCGCACCGTCCTGCCTGCCGGCGCCACGGCGAGCGAGGCGCTGGCGCGGGTGCGGGCCACGGCGCTCGGCGCCTTCTCTCACCAGGACGTGCCGTTCGAGAAGCTCGTGGTGGAGCTGCAGCCCACGCGCAAGGCCAACGTCAGCCCCCTCTTCCAGATCCTCTTCGCGCTGCAGAACGCGCCGCTGCCGCCGCAGCGGCTGGCCGGGCTGACGCTCGCCCC
The DNA here is from genome assembly GCA_030150965.1 of Thermoanaerobaculia bacterium. Classification (GTDB taxonomy): domain Bacteria; phylum Acidobacteriota; class Thermoanaerobaculia; order Multivoradales; family UBA5704; genus JASLEW01. The sequence continues at coordinate 8,129 of JASLEW010000147.1, forward strand.
GCTGCCGGCGCCGCGTCTCGCCGCCAAGTACGAGCTGAGCGTGTCGATGATGGAGAGGGCGGGCGCCGGCATCGAGGGCGTCGTCGAGTATGAGAGCGGCCTCTTCGACGGCGCGACGATCGAGCGCCTGGTCGGCCACTTCACCAATCTGCTCGCCGGCTTCGCGGCGGCGCCCGAGGCCGCCGCTGCCGGGCTGCCGCTGCTGGCGGCGGCGGAGCGCCACCAGCTGCTCGCCGAGTGGAACGACACGCGGCGCCCGCTGCCGCGGCCGGCGCTGGTGCACCGCCTGTTCGCCGAGCAGGCGGCGCGCGCGCCGGAGGCGACGGCGGTGGTGTCGGCGGCCGGCGACGCGCTGAGCTACGGCGAGCTGGCGCGGCGGGCGGGCGCCCTGGCGCGGCGTCTGCGGCGGCACGGGATCGGGCCGGAGAGGGTGGTGGGGGTGCTGCTGCCGCGCTCGCCGGAGCTGGTGACGGCGCTCCTCGCGGTGCTCGGGGCCGGCGGCGCCTACCTGCCGCTGGACCCGGGCAACCCGCGGGAGCGGCTGGAGCTGATGCTGCGCGACGCCGGCGCGGGGGTGGTGATCACCAGCGCCGCGCTCGCCGGCCGCGTGGCCGGAGCGGGTGCGGCGCTGGTGAAAATGGTGGAGGTGGCTGGGGCGAGCGGCGGCCCGGGCCGGGGAAGCGGGCCGGGCGAGCGCGGCGCCGGCGGCGGGCGCGACGATCTCGGCGGGGGCATGGAGGACGGGCAGGAGGCCGCTGCCGGGGGCCTGGCCTACATCATGTACACGTCGGGATCGACCGGCCGGCCGAAGGGAGTGGCGGTGCCGCATCGCGCGGTGGTGCGGCTGGTGCGCGAGACCGCCTACGTGCCGTTCGGCGCCGGCGAGGTGATGCTGCAGTTCTCGCCGGCGGCCTTCGACGCCTCGACGTTCGAGATCTGGGGGTCGCTGCTGCACGGCGGGCGCCTGGTGCTGGCGCCGGAGGGCACGCCGGCGCTGGCCGATCTGGCGGACCTGATCGATCTGCACGGGCTCACCGCGCTGTGGGCGACCACCGCGCTCTTCCACCTGCTGGTGGATCACCAGCTGCCGAGGTTGCGGCCGCTGCGCCAGCTCATGACCGGCGGCGAGGTGGTGTCGCCGGGACATGTGAGGCGGGCGCTGGCAGCGCTGCCGGCGACGCGGCTGACGGCCTTCTACGGGCCGACGGAGAACACCACCTTCACCTCCTATTGCCCGCTCGCGGCGGCGGCGGACCTCGGCGCCACGGTGCCGCTGGGCCGGCCGATCGCCAACAGCCGGATGCTGGTGCTGGACGGCGCGGGGTGGCCGGCGCCGATCGGCGTGACCGGCGAGCTGTGCGCCGGCGGCGAGGGGCTGGCGCGCGGCTACCTGGGGCGGCCGGAGCTGACGGCGGAGCGCTTCGTGCCCGACGCTTTCGGCGGCGCGCCGGGTGCCCGGCTGTACCGCACCGGCGACCTGGCGCGGGTGCTGCCGGACGGCCGGTTCGACTTCCTGGGACGCATCGACAATCAGGTGAAGCTGCGCGGCTTCCGCATCGAGCTGGGAGAGATCGAGGCCTGCCTGCGCGCGCTGCCGGGGGTGCGCGAGGCGGCGGTGGCGGTGCAGGAGCAGCCGCCCGGCAACCGCTTCCTGGCCGCCTTCGTGGTGGGCGACGCCGCGGTGGCCGGCGAGGCGGAGCTGCGCGCCGAGCTGCGGGTCCGCCTGCCCGAGCACATGGTGCCGGCGTCCTTCGTTCACCTCGACGAGCTGCCGCTCAACGCGCATGGCAAGATCGACCGCCGGCGCCTGCCGGCGCCGGCGGCGG
>JASLEW010000158.1 GCA_030150965.1 Thermoanaerobaculia bacterium
GCCGGCGGCGGACCTGCTCCAGGCGGGCGGCGAGGGTCTCGGGCGCCGCGGCGCGGAAGTAGAGCCCGGCGGGACCGGCCACCTCGCGGTTCTCCGGCGTGTCGTTGACCACCACGCAGTTGCCGTAGCCCATCGCCTCGACCAGCGCCGGGTGGGTGCCGCCCACCTCGGTGGCGTGAATGTAAGCCAGCGCATGGCTGAGCAATTCGCGGTACTCCTCGCCGTAGATCGGGCCGGGGAAGAGGATGCGGCGGTCGGCGCCGCGGGTGAAGCCGGCGATGAACCCGGAGGCGTAGGGGGCGCCGCCCACCATCACCAGCGGCAGGTCGCCGCGCACCGCGCGGTAGGCCGCCGCCACCCGGTGCGGGTTGTTCTCGGGCTCGAAGCGGCTGACGTAGAGGAAGTACCGCCGCGGCTGGAGACCCAGGCGGCCGAGCGCGCTCTCGGCCGCCGGCGGGCGGGGATCGACGCCGTAGGCGATCGCCCAGGAGTCGGCGCCGTAGCGCTCCAGGTAATGGCGGCGGATCACCTCGGCGTCGGTGACCAGGGCGTCCGGCAGCACGCAGGCCAGCCGCTCGGAGACGGCGTAGACGGCGCGGCCGAACGGGCCCCACTTGGCGCGGCGGCGCTCGATGCCGTCGACGTGCAGCGCCACCGGGATGCCGCCGGCCTGGAGCAGCGGCACGAACATCGCGTTGGCCGAGTTGACCACCAGCGCGGCGTCGAAGCCGCGGGCGCCGGCGTGAAGGGTGCTGAGGAGGGTGTGGACCGGCGTGTCGAGATGCTTGGTGCGCAGGGTGGGCAGCACCACGAGCTCGACGCCGCAGTGCCGCCGCAGGCGCCGCGGGGTCGAGTGCGAGCGGCAGTAGACGGTGACCCGGAAGCCGCGAGCGAGGAGCCGCACCGACAGCTCCTCCATCAGCGTCTCGTACCCCCCGTAGCGCCCCGGGATGCCGCGGCTGCCGATGAGCGCCACGGAGGGGCTCGTCCGGCTCACAGGGGCGCTCCGGGGCGGCCGAACCAGGCGTCCAGCTCCGCCGCCGGCAGCAGCCGGCGGCGCTGGATGGCGCGCCGCCGCGCCAGGATCTCGGCGCGGTGGCGCAGCAGCCAGGCGTAGGCGGCGAGCGACGGGCGCTCGCGCAGCAGCACGTAGCCGAGCGCCAGGAGGTCGCGCCCCAGGGTGGGCAGGAAGGTGCGCGCCAGGTTGCGCGCGCCCTGGTGATAGAGGCGCAGCAGGTAGCGGTTCTTGAGCGAGTGGAAGTTGACCGCCGGCGGCATGGCGGCGCGGCGCTCGGGCAGGTTGAAGCGCCGGTGCTCGGCCACCGCCGCCGGCTCGTAGAGCACCTCCCAGCCGCGCTCGCGCAGGCGAAAGCAGAGCTCGGCGTCCTCGCGGAAGGAGTGGAAGCGCGGATCGAACACCTCGCCGTCCACCGCCGCGTCGAGCAGCGCCGCGCGGCGGAAGAGCGAGGCCGCGCCGGTGGCGCCGAACACCCGCTCGGCCGCCGCCCACTGCCCGGCATCCGGCTCCCCCGACCCGCGGTCGAGGTGCCGCCAGGAGGTGGTCAGCCGCATCCCGCAGGCGTCGATCAGGGCCGGCCCGCCGGCCGGCTGACCCAAGGCCGGCGCGGAGCCGCCGGCCGTCCGATGGATCGCCGGCGGGCGGAGGAGACGGCCGGTCACCGCCGCCACCCGCAGCTCCGGGTGGGCCGCCATGCGCGCCAGGAGGCGATCCAGGTAGTCGGGCCGTGGCCGGGCGTCGGCGTTCAGGGTCAGGATGTAGGGCGCGCCGGTGCGGGCGATGGCGGCATTCATCCCGGCGGCGAAGCCGATGTTCGCCGGAAAACCCACGGCAATGAGCGGGATGCCGGCCGGCGCGGTGCGCCGCGCCTCCTCCAGGCTGCCGTCGCGGCTGGCCGAATCGACCACCACGATCTCCAGCGGCCGGTGATGCAAGGCTCCGATCGAGGCCATGCACCCGGCCAGGTCGGCGGCGGAGTTGTGGGTGACGAGGCAGACGGCGACCGTCTCCGCCGCCGCGCTCGCCGCGCCGCCGTCCTCGGCGGCAGGCGCCGCGTCGCCGGTCGCCGCTGGCGGGGGTGCGCTGGCCGGAGGAGGGACGTCTTGGCCGGTGCCGGTAGCACCGGCGCCGGCAGTGGGGGATGCGCCCTGGGGGAGCGGCCGGCTGGCGTCGGCCAAGCCGCGTGGGAGGCGCCAGCCGCTCAACGCACCGCGGAGCGCGAGCAGCAGGCCCGCCGCCCCCTCGCGCCGCGAGGCGGCGCGGCGCGGCCGGCGCACCAGGATGAGCGGCAGGCGCAGCGCCAGGCCGAGCGCCAGGCTGCATCGGGACACCAGCGCCCAGCCGGTGCCATGGTGCTTGGCAACGTAGCGCTCGAGGTTGCGGTGATAGATCCACAGGAAGCGGCCGTAGCCGAGCCGCGCGACGGTGCCGCCCAGGCCGTGGCGGAAGCGCGCCTCCGGCCAGTAGAGGATGGGCAGGCCGGCGCCCCGCAGGCGCTGCGCCAGGTCCACGTCCTCGAACCATGCCGGCTGGAAGCGCGGATCGAGGCCGCCCACGGCGGCGAGCGCCGCGCGGCGCAGCGCCAGGGCCGCCGCCGCGGGCTGCTCGACGGCGCTGCCCGCGGGCGGCTCTTGGCGCGGACTGGCCGATGCGCCGGCGCCGGGCCAGGGAAGGGTCTGCCGCAGGCAGCCGGCGAGCGTGGGCAGGCGGTGGAGCTGCCAGGAAAACTGCGGCTCGCCGGCCGGACCTATCAGCCGCGGCGCCAGGCCGGCCGCCTGCGGGTGGGCGGTGAAGCCGGCCAGGAGGCTTTCGAGGGCGCCGGGCTCCGGCACCGCGTCCGGGTTGAGCAGCAGCACCAGCGGCGCGTCGCTGGCGGCAACCCCGGCGTTGACGCCGCCGGCAAAGCCGAGGTTGCGCTCCGGCCGCAGCCAGCGCACGCCCGGCGGTGCCGCTGCCTCGCGGGCGGTGCCGCTGTTGTCCACCACCACCAGCTCGAAACGTGCGTCGTCCCGCGGCCAGGCGGCGAGCAGCGCGGCCAGCTGCTCCTCGTTGCGCCAGTGGACCACGATCCCGGTGAGCGCCGACGCCGCTGCGCCTTCCGGCCGTCCGCCGGCCCGCGGCGGCGTCCCCTCCGGCCGCGGCTCTCCGGTGGTGGCGGCGTGACTCATCGCGCGGAGGTTACCCCGGATCCGGGGGGCGGGGGTGGGGAGCGCCCCCTCCACCTCCACCGCTCTCGCCGTTTCCTCCGGCTGGCGTGGCCGCAGCGCCAAGCCCGCCTCCGCCGTTCTCGCCAGCCGGCGTGACCGCTGCGCCAAGCCAGCCCTCGCCCTTTCCCCCGGCTGGCGTGGCCGCGGCGCCAAGGGGTGGCCGGCTGAGGCGGTGGACCTCGGCCGGAGGGAGCGCCGGAGCGCCCAGGTGCGCATAGGCCGGCAGCAGGCGCAGGGCGCGGAACCATCCCTGAAAGATCCCTGCCGCCCGTGCCCGCCGCGCCGCCGCGCCTGTCTCCGCAGCCGTGGCCTGTGCGTGCCCGGCCCCGCCGGCCGTCTCTCCGGCCGCGCGGGCCGCTTCGCCGTCCGGCGCGCCGGCGCCGGCGGCCGGCCGCAGGAGGCGCAGCAGGTCCAGCACATCGCGCAACACCATCCGCGGCAGGCGGGGCCAGAGACCGCGGCCGAGGAGGCGCGCCGCCGCGAGGTGGCGGTTGCCATAGATCAGGCGCCAGCGGTCCCGGCTGGACGGTCCGGCCGAGGCCGCGCCGGCATGCCAGGCCCACGCCGCGGGCACCAGGAGCGCGCGGAAGCCGGCGGCGCGCAGCCGCCCGGCCAGCTCCGCGTCCTCGTAGTACGAGACCAGGCGCGGATCGAAAGCCGCGCCCCCGGCGGCGGCCGCCTGGAGCGCCGAGCGCCGGTAGAGCGCCGCGGTGGCGGACACGCCGAAGACCTCCCGCACCTCCGGCGGCCCTCCGGCTGCCTCCGCCGCGGACGCCTGCGGCACCGGCGGCGCCGGCGCGTCGTGCCCGAGCTGAATCGCCTGCCACCAGGAATTCCAGCCCAGACCGCAGCCGTCAATCCGTGGCTCGGCCTCGCGGGCAGGCGGCCGGCCCTCCGGCCCGCCGCCGTCGATCCGTGCCCCGGCCGTGCCAGCCGGCGGCCGGATCCCGGTGTCCTCCGGGTCCCGCCGTGCCCGGTCCGCTGGCGCGATGCCAGGCGCGGCGAGCCGCAGGTTGATGCCCTGCGCGGCGGCGGCGCCAGGATCGGCGCGCAGGGCGGCCGTCAGGGCGGCCAGCCACCCGGGAGCGACGATCGCATCGTCGTTGACCGTCGCCACCAGCGCCCCGCGCGCGGCGGCGATCCCCAGGTTCGTGCCGCCGGTGAACCCCAGGTTGCGCTCCGGCCGCAGCACGCGGTCGGCCAGCCCCTCCGGCAGGGCAGCCGGCCGCGGCCCCTGGTCGATCACCAGGATCTCCAGGTCCTCCGCGCCGCCCTGCCGCCGCAGCGCCGAGAGGCAGGCCCCGAGCCAGGGGCTCCGGCCGAGCGTCGGCACCACCACGGTGACCTCTGGTGTCTCAGGAGTTTCAGCCTTCGGGTCACCCGCCTTCATCCAGCCTCTCCGCTTGTGCCGCCGGGAGTAAGGTACGTCATGCAGGAAGGAGCTGACCATGGCTCGCTTTCCAACCTTCCAAGACCGCACCGAATCGGCAGACCCCCTCAACCATGTTGCGGGCCCTGGGCTCTTACGCGCGATCGAGGATCGGGTGCGCGAGGCGGGGGATTCCCGCTTGGGAGAATGAGAAGACGGAGCTGGGCCTCGCCCGAGGGGCCGCCGATCAGGCCGCTCAGGTTACCGCCACGAGAGGTCGATGCGATCGAGCACCGCGCCGTTGGGCGGCTCCGCGGCGGCCGGGCCGCGCGCGGTGAGCACCAGGGGCGCTCCCGCCGGCCAGGCGAAGGGGCCGAGGGCCAGCGTCTCCCACGCACGGTCGCGCACCGGCGTCCAGACCGCGAGGAGCTGGCCGCCGGCGGCGATGTCGAGCTCGAACGGCACCGGCTCGTTGCGCACCAGCTCCCCGGTGAGGGTGAGCCGCACCTCGCTGCCGCCGGGCACCACCGGCGCCCGGATCTGGCTTCCCACCGGCAGCACCCAGCCGCCGCGGTAGCGCGTGCGCTCGATCGCCCAGCGGTCGGGGTAGGGCTCGCCGCCGGTCTTCCGCACCTGCGGATCCTCCAGCTCGATCACCCGGGTGGGCAGCCGCCAGGCGGCGACGGGCAGCAACGCGACGGCGGCGAGCACGGCGGCAGTCCCGGCCAGCGCCGCCCTTCCGGCCGGCATCGCTCCCGTCCCGGCTGCGCCCCGGCCGGCCGCGGCGCGGCGCCGGCGCGGCAGCCACCAGGCGGCGCACACCACGGCGGCCGAGACCGGCGGCCACAGCCAGGTGGCGGCCCGGGGACGCACCGAGCTGGGGAAGAAGCGGGCCACGTCGGCGCCCAGGCGGCCGCTCAGCGCGTCGAGCAGATAGGTCCGGCCATCGGCGAAGTTGTAGGTCCAGCCGGGCACCACCAACCAGCAGAGGGTCAGCACCAGGGTCAGCGCCCCGAGGCCGCCGAGCAGCGCCCGGGCGCCCGGCCGGCGGCGTTCGGCGAGGAGGGGCGCGAGGGAGAGGGCCAGCAGCGGCAGCGCGATCAGCGCATAGCGGAAGGGGGGAGACCAGCCGCCGTACCATTCGCCGCGCGGCACCACGATCATCAGGTAGGGAAGCACCAGCACCGCCAGATGCGCGGGCAGCGGATGACGGCGGGCGGCGAGCAGCGCCAGGGCCGGCAGCACCAGCAGCCAGAGCGGCGCAAAGGCGAAGAGCCCGAAGGCGGCGTCATAAAGCAGCCCCAGGCCGCCGGCCAGGTAGTCGGTCCACGAGTGCCGGGAGGGGTCGATCTCGGCGAGCTCGTGGATCTTGAGCGGGTTGGAGAAGAGGCGCTGGTTGTGGAGCAGGATGCCGCCGACCAGCACCAGGAGCAGCAGCGCCACCGCCGCCACCCGCCGGCGCAGGTGGGGCTGCCGCACCGCCTCCCAGCCGGCGAGCGCGACCAGCGGCGCGGCGATCAGGATGAAGCGGATCTTGAGCAGCGGCAGGAGCGCCACCGGCAGAAGGATCCCGGCCCAGACCCGCCGCCGGCTGGCCGCGGACGCCGGCGCGCCCCCGCTGCCGCCCTCCGGCCCGCGTGCTCCCTCCCCGCCCTCGGCTCCCTCCCCGCCCTGGGCGCCATCCCCGCCTTCCCCGCTGTCGCCGCCAGCACCTCCATCCTCGCCCTCGCCTCCGCCGCGGTCACCCGCCGGCCCGCCGGCCCTGCCGGCGCGCAGGTCGAGGATGGCGTCGAGCGCCCAGAGGGTGAGCAGGGCCGCCGGCACCTCCACCCAGATCTGATACGAGTAGAGGATCAGGGGCGGGCCCAGCGCCATCAGGCCGTAGGCGGCCAGCGCCTCGCCGGGGCGGCCGGCGGCGTAGTGCCGTCCGAGGCGCAGGGTGAGCCACGCCAGCAGCGCGGTCAGGATGGCCATCATCGCCTGCGCTCCGGCCCTGCCGGCCAGGCGGTAGGCCGGCACCAGCGCCAGCGGCAGCAGCGTGTTGTGGCGCGAGTAGACCTCGCCGTGGCGGCCGACCGGATCGCCCGGCTGGGGGACGATCGGCCGCTCCATGAAGTGGCGCCAGTCGCCCGCGGCGTAGTTGTTGGCGAGGTCGGCGTCGCCGTCGTAGGCCAGGCTGTGGGTGAGCAGCAGATTGAACGGCTCGTCCCCGTCAGGCTGATGGTGGGCGGCGGACCAGGGGAGGATCGCCAGGTAGGCGGCGAGCGGCAGCCAGAAGAAGAGCGCCGGCGGCCGGCGGCCGAGCCGGCGGCCGAGGAGCGGGCGCAGCGCCAGCAGCTGGCGCGCCAGGCGATGGCCCAGCACCAGCAGCAGGCCGGCCGCCAGCGCCTCGTCGGCGCCGGGCAGGGCGAGCGCCGGCCGGGCGGCGGCGCCGGCGACCAGCAGTCCGAGGACCGCCAGCTC
>JASLEW010000205.1 GCA_030150965.1 Thermoanaerobaculia bacterium
TCCACAACCGGGGCGAGACGCTCGCCGCGCGCGACCTCGCCGGCGCCGTCCGCTTCGCGCGCACCGGCAACCTCCGCCTGGAGCCCGAGGTCGCCGACTTCCATGCCGCGAAGCTGGAGGAGCGCCGCCGGGCCGAGGGGATCGGCCGCGACCGCGACTACCTGCTGGTGGAGAGCGACGTGCTGCGCATCGCCCGCGAGCGCTACGCCGCCTGGCCGCTCGACGCGTCCGAGGTCGATCCGGCGTTCCTCGCCCTGGCCGGCAGCGAAGCGGTGGCCTGAGGCCGCCGGCGCTGCTGTCCGCCGCGGTGACGCGGCCCCGGCGCCGCGCCCGCTCCGCCTGCCGCGGCGGGCGGGGACCGCGGCGGGCCGCCTGTCCCGCTTCCGGGCGCTCGCCGTACTAGACTTTGGGGGTATCGCGCCGTTTGCGCCTTTCGATGGAGAGACAACGAGGCATGAGCGAAGAGGTCTACCTGAAGCCCAACGTCCTGGCGGAGCCCCTGGTCTGCAACTGGTACGCCTGGACCCACCTCATCCAGCCGGTCACCGCCGGCCGCAACATCGTCGACCGCCACCTGAGCATCATGAAGTCGTTCGTCCAGGCGCCGCAGGTGCATCTCAACGCCACCCGCAACCCGGCCATGCTGGGCGGGCCGTTCATCAGCTACGGGCCGGAGCGGGTGAAGGACATCAAGGCGCTGATGGAGCGGACGCTGGTCGACCAGGCCGACCTCATCACCCTGGCGCAGGCGGTCAAGGAGCTCGACGACCTGCTGCGCGGCGAGGCCAAGGGATTCTCGCTCGAGCCGCTCTACAGCCGCGTGCCGGCGCCGCTGCGCGGCTACGTCGAGCTGGTCTACGACCTCAATCACAACCCGTCGTTCCGGCTGATCGAGGCGCTGCTCTACGAGGGGCCCCACTACCGCACCGGGCTGCAATCGTTCGCGCTGTCGCTGATCGAAGGCGACAAGGACCGCCCCTTCGTGCTCAGCACGCCGCGGCTGGCCGAGGAGGGGCTGCTGTTCGTCGACCGCCCGTTCAACCACCCCGGCATCGACGCGCTGTTCCGCATGAAGCAGCAGCCGCGGCCCTACGGCGAGATCCGGGAGATGCTGGGCATCGGCTCCGGCAGCGGCGGCCAGGGCGCGAACGGCGCGAACGGCAGCGGCAACGACGAGGCCCTGTTCCGCAGCTTCTTCACCACCGAGGCGCCGGCGCCCTACGCGCACTATCAGGGGCGCGGCATGCGCACCCGCTACTTCGGCCACGCCTGCATCCTGATCGAGGCGCGCGGCGTGAGCATCCTCTCCGATCCGGTGCTCTCCTACGAGTATCACGCCGACCTGCCGCGCTACACCTACTCCGACCTGCCCGACCGCATCGACTACGTGGTGATCACCCACAACCACCAGGACCACGTGCTGCTCGAAACGCTCATCCAGCTGCGGCCGAAGATCGGCACGGTGGTGGTGCCGCGCTGCGGCGGCGGCCTGCAGGACCCTTCGCTCAAGCTGGTGCTCAAGCAGATCGGCTTCAAGAGCGTGATCGAGATCGACGAGATGGAGACCATCGACATCGAGGGCGGGACGCTCACCGGCGTGCCGTTCCTCGGCGAGCATGCCGACCTCGACATCCGCACCAAGATGACCTACCTGGTGCGCCTGGATGCGGGCAGCGTCCTGCTGGCCGCCGATTCGTGCAACATCGAGCCGCGCATCTACGAGCACGTGCAGCGCATCGTCGGCGACGTGGACGTGCTGTTCCTCGGCATGGAGTGCGACGGCGCGCCGCTGTCGTGGCTCTACGGGCCGCTGATCACCCGGCCGCTCGACCGCAAGGTGGACCACTCGCGCCGCCTCTCGGGCTCCAACTACGAGCGCGGCATCGACATCGTCAACCGCTTCCGCTGCAAGGAGGCCTACGTCTACGCGATGGGCATGGAGCCCTGGCTCAAGTACATCATGGCCAAGGACTACACGCCCGAGTCGGATCCCATCATCGCCTCCAACCGCCTGATCGAGGACTGCCGAGGGCGCGGCATCATCGCCGAGCGGCTGTTCGGCGAGAAGGAGATCGCCATTGCCTCGTAGCCAGGCGGCCCTCGCTCCCGGCGCGGAGAGGTGCGTTGCCGCCCGGCGCTGACCCGCTGTACCTCTGACGGTGTCTGCCCGCCCTGTCCAGCCGCTGCTGCTGCCACCGATCGTGCCGGCGGCGCGCGGCGGCGAGCTGCCGCTTTCCTTCGCCCAGCAGCGGCTGTGGTTCATCGATCAGCTGGAGGGCGGCGCGCTCTACAACGTGCCGATCGCGCTGCGGGTGCGCGGCGCGCTCGCGGTGCCGGTGCTGCACCGGGTGCTGGGCGAGGTGGTGCGCCGGCACGAGGTGCTGCGCACCGTCTTCCATGGCGAGGCCGGCCGGCCGCATCAGGTGATCCTGCCGCCCGCCCGCGTGGCGGTGCCGGTGGTGGATGTCGCCGCCCTGCCGGCGGCGCGCCGCGAGGCGGCGGCGGCGGCGCAGGTGGAGGCGGCGGCGCGGCGGCCGTTCG
>JASLEW010000225.1 GCA_030150965.1 Thermoanaerobaculia bacterium
CCCTGCTCGCGGCCGCGCGCCCCGATCCGGCCGAGTTCGGCGGCGGCATCGCGCTCGGCCGCGGCGGCAGGGTTGCCGCGGCGCCGCTCGCCTGATGACGCCGCAGCAGGGCGGCGAGCGGCCAGTCGCAGAGGCTGTCGCCGTTGACCAGCAGCGCCACGCCGGCGCTGGCGAAGAAACCGCGCAGCGGCTCCAGGGCCCCCAGGGTGCCGAGCAGCAGCGGCTCCGCGGACCAGGTGATCGGCATGCCGGCGTAGCGGTCGCCGAAGTGGCGGCGGATCTGCTCGCCGCGGTGGTGCAGGTTGACCGCCACCGCCTCGCAGCCGGCGGCGGCGAGGCGGCGCAGGGTGTGCTCCAGGATGGGACGGCCGGCGACCGGCAGCAGCGGCTTCGGCACCTCGTCGGTCAGCGGCCGCAGGCGCACGCCGAGGCCGGCGGAGAGCACCAGCGCGCGCAGGCGGAGCGGCGGGCGGGTCAATGCCGGAAGGTCATCTCCGGCGGCGAGTCGGGGTGCTCCTTCAGGTAGTCCTCGTAGAGGCGCAGGTAGGAGCGCGCCTCGCCCTTCTGCGGGTCGAAGCCGCAGCGGCGCGCCACGGTCTCGGCGCCGTCGCCCTCGAACTCGGCGAAGTCGCCGATCGGCGTGTGGTCGAGGGCGATGGTGACGCCGCCCAGCTGCCACTCCTCGCGCACCTTCTGGTAGCGGCGGACCACCGTGTAGCCGAGCAGCTCGAAGAGGGCGCAGGCCTCGGCCGCGCTCTCGATGCCGATCTCGCGCTCCTCGCGCACCTTGAGCTTGCCCTCCATGTGCATCGGCCCCTTGAGCGTCAGGTGCGAGCGCGTGCCGTCGCTGCGCACGCGCAGGATGCGGCCCTCGTTCAGCAGCTCGCCGCCGCGGTCGAGGATCCAATTGTCCTCGAACGCCGCCGGGCCCACCCGCTCGGCCTCCAGCTCCTCCAGGCGGTTGCGGAGCTTCTCCAGATCCGCCGAACGAAACTTGATCTCGCGTTCCAGGTTGCCCTTGCTTCTCATGCGCCGACGTCACCGAGCCGATCCAGCAGCCGCACCACGGAGCGGATACCATTGTAGTAGTTGCCGATGTTGAACTTCTCGTTGGGCGAATGCAGGGCGTCGTCGCTCTGGCCGAAGCCGAGCAGCAGCACCGGCTTGCCGAGCACCTGCGAGAACGCCGTCACCACCGGGATCGATCCGCCCTCGCGGATACGCACCGGCCGCGGCCCCCAGATGTCCGCCATGGCGGTCATCGCCGCCTCGACCAGCGGCCCCTCGCCCTCGACCAGCACCGGGTCGGCGCCGTGCAGGTTGCTGACCTCGACGGTGAGGCCGGGCGGCGTGATCTGGTGCACGTAGTCGGTGAACAGCTTGGCGATCTCGTCCGGCTGCTGGTCGGGCACCAGGCGCATCGACACCTTGGCGCCGCCCCAGGAGGGGAGGACGGTCTTGGCGCCGCGCCCCTCGTAACCGCCGAAGATGCCGTTGACGTCGAGGGTGGGCCGTGCCCAGGCGCGCTCGCGGGTGGTGTAGCCCTCCTCGCCGAACACCTCGGGGACGCCGATCTCGGCGCGGTAGGCGGCCTCGTCGAACGGCAGCTGGGCGAACTCCCTGCGCTCCCAGTCCGCCAGCGGCCGCACCCGGTCGTAGAAGCCGGGGATGAGGATCCTGCCGGTGCGCCCGTCGCGCAGGCGCGAGATGATCTCGCACAGGCCGTTGAGCGGGTTGGCGACGGCGCCGCCGTAGGTGCCCGAGTGCAGGTCGCGGTTGGGGCCGGTGACCTTGAGCTCCATGTACGCCAACCCCTTGAGGCCGTAGATCAGCGACGGCTGGCCGGGCGCGAACAGCGAGCTGTCCGAGATCAGCACGCAGTCGCAGGCGAGCTTGCGGCCGGCATCCTCGCGCACGAACCGGTCGATGGCCCGCCCGCCAGCCTCCTCCTCGCCCTCGACGATGAACTTGACGTTGACCGGGAGCCTGCCGCGCGCCGCCAGCACCGCCGCGACCCCCTTGACGTGGGCGAAGGACTGCCCCTTGTCGTCGGTCGCGCCGCGGGCGACCAGCTTGTCGCCCTCGACCGTGGGCTCGAACGGCGGGTGCCGCCAGAGCTCGATCGGATCGACCGGCTGCACGTCGTAGTGGCCGTAGAACAGCACCGTGGGCTTCCCCGGGGCGCCCAGCCACTCGGCATAGACCAGCGGATGCCCCTCGGTGTCGATGCGCTCGGCGGCGAGGCCGGCGCCGCGCAGCTTCGCCAGCAGGAACTCGCTGGCCCGCCGCACGTCGGGGGTGTACTGCGGGTCGGTCGAGATCGACGGGATGCGCAGGTAGTCCTTGAGCTCGTCGAGGTAGCCCTCCTTCTCCGCCTCGACCCGGTCCAGCACGTCCCGTGAGTCCTCCATACTTTAGGTCTCCTGGAATTTCTTTCAAGACCGCAGCCCAGGCAGTCTACCCCAACCGACCTGGAGATCCTGCCAATCCTGGGTGAGGGTGCTCGTAGCTACACGCTGGAGCCAGCGCTGCCTCCGATGGTCGTTCGGTCCCTGCTCCTCGCCATTATTTTTACCACATCGCGCCTCCCGGTCCGGTGCGTCACGCCGACGGTGCGGCCGGCCCGCGCCGGGCTGCCCGGCGCAGCCGCTCGAGGTTGACCGCGTTCACCACGAAGTGTGCCGCGAACGGCGGCAGGAGGTTGCCGCGCCAGAGCATCAGGCCGCCGAAGACCAGGCCGGCGCCGGCGGCGAACAGGGTCCACAGGCGGAGCTCGCGCCCGGGCCCGCCGTGCAGCAGGGCGAACAGCACGCAGGCCAGGGGCATCCCCACCGCGCCCTGCACCGCGCCGCGGAAGAACAGCTCCTCGGCGAACCCCGAGAGGAGCGCGAGGCCCACCGCCTGCGGCGCCGCCAGGCCGCCGAGCAGCTCGCCCAGGCGGTCGTCCAGGCGGCGCGCCACGGGCAGCAGCGCGATCAGCGCGTACCACAGGCCGAGCAGCGCCATCCCGGAGCCGGCGCCGAGCGCGGCGTCCAGCCACCACCGGCGCGGATCGACGAACAGCCCGAGCGGGATGACGCCCTGCCGCAGGCCGATCCACAGGCTGCCGGCGAGCGCCAGCGCGAGGTAGAAGATCCACGCCAGCCGGTAGAGCTGGGCGCCGGCCGAAGGGGCTCCCGCGTCGTGCGTCTGCACCACCCGCATCCTCGCCGCAGAGGGCTTCGCGATCGCCGAGACTGGGGCCGGCCGGAGCTCAGTTGACCGGGTCGGGCTCCGGCTCGGGCTCCGTCTCCTCGTCCTCGCCCGGGGAGAGATCCTCCACCGGCGCGGCGTCCTCCTCCTCCGCGGAGAGGGCCACCTCCTCGCCCGGTGCCGCGCCGCCGCCGAGCGCCGCGTCCTCGCCCGGCGCGTTGCCGGCGGCCGGCCCGCCGTTGCCTTCGAGCTTCTCCTCCTCGGCCAGCTTGGCGACCCCCACCAGGCGGTCCTCGGAGCCGAGGTCCATCAGCCTGACGCCCTGGGTGGAGCGGCCCACCAGCCGGATGCCCGCCACGTTGATGCGGATGATCATCCCCGCCTGGGTGACCAGGATCAGCCCCTCGCCGGCGGTGACGTGCCGCGCGGCGATCACCTCGCCGGTCCGGTCGCTCACCTTGAGGTTGATGATGCCGAGGCCGCCGCGGCTCTGCTTGCGGTACTCGCCCACCGGCGTGCGCTTGCCGAAGCCGAGGCTGGTGACCGACAGCACCTCGCCCGCCTCCTCGAGCACCGCCGCGCTCACCACCCGGTCGCCCGGGCGCAGGCTGATGCCGCGCACGCCGTAGGTGGCGCGCCCCATCGGCCGCACGTCGCTCTCCGGGAAGCGGATGGCGAAGCCGCGGGCGGTGGCGAGCAGCACGTCCTGGCTGCCGTCGGTGACGCGCACCGCCAGCAGCCGGTCGCCGGCGTCGAGGTTGATGCCGATGATGCCGCCCAGCCGCTCGTTGGCGTAGGCCGAGAGCTCGGTCTTCTTCACCGTCCCGTTGGCGGTGGCGAACAGCAGGTAGCGGTCGTCCGGGAAGTCGCGCACCGCCACGGTCGTGGCCAGCCGCTCGTTGGCCTCCAGGTTGAGCAGGTTGACGATCGCCTTGCCCTTCGCCGCCGGCCCCATCTCGGGGATGGCGTGCACCTTGAGCCAATGCATGCGCCCGCTCTCGGTGAACACCAGGATGTAGCTGTGCGCCGACGCCACGTAGAGGTGCTCGACGAGGTCGTCCTCCTTGGTGACCATGCCGGTGCGCCCCTTGCCGCCGCGGTTCTGCTCGCGGTAGAGGGCGAGCGGCGAGCGCTTGACGTAGCCCGACTTGGTGACGGTGATCACCATGTCCTCGTCGGCGATCATGTCCTCGATCGAGATGTCGCAGGTCTCGGGGATGATCTCGGTGCGGCGGCGGTCGGCGAAGGCCGCCCTGAGGTCCAGCAGCTCGCGCCGGATCTCCGTCAGCACCAGGGCGTCCGAGCCGAGGATGGCGCGCAGCCTTTCGATCAGCGCCATCACCTCGCCGAACTCCTCGATCACCTTCTCGCGCTCCAGGCCGGTCAGCCGCTGGAGGCGCATGTCGAGGATCGCCTGCGCCTGCGGCTCGGAGAGCTCGAAGCCGCCGATCAGCCGGTCGCGCGCCTCGGCCGGCGTGCGGCTGGCGCGGATGGTCGAGATCACCTCGTCGAGGCGGTCGAGCGCCCTGAGGATGCCCTCGAGGATGTGCGCCCGCTCCTCCGCCTTGCGCAGGTCGAAGCGGCTGCGGCGGATGATGACCGTCTTGCGATGGTTGAGGAAGTGGCGCAGCAGCTCGAGCAGCGTCATCACCTTCGGCTGGTTGTCGACGATCGCCAGCAGGATGATGCCGAAGGTGGTCTGCATCTGCGTCTGCTTGTAGAGCGAGTTGAGGATCACCTCCGGCACCTCGCCGCGCTTGACGTCGAGCACGATGCGGATGCCCTCGCGGTCCGATTCGTCGCGCAGGTCGGCGATGCCGTCGATCTTCTTCTCGCGCACCAGCTCGGCGATGCGCTCGATCAGCCGCGCCTTGTTGACCTGGTAGGGGATCTCGGTGATGACGATCGACTGGCGCTCGGTCCGCGGCTGGGTCTCGATCTCGGCGCGCGCCCGCACCTGCATGATGCCGCGTCCGGTCGAGTAGGCGGAGTGGATGCCCGACAGGCCGTGGATGAAGCCGGCGGTGGGGAAGTCCGGCCCCGGCACCACCGCCATGACCTCGCGCAGCGTGACCTCCGGGTTGTCGATCGTCAGCACCAGCGCGTCGACGATCTCGCCCAGGTTGTGCGGCGGGATGTTGGTGGCCATGCCGACGGCGATGCCGGAGGCGCCGTTGACCAGCAGGTTGGGGACGCGCGCCGGCAGCACCAGCGGCTCGCTCTCCGAACCGTCGTAGTTGGCGCCCCACTCGACCGTCTCCTTGTCGATGTCCTCGCGGATCATCTCCTCGGCGAGCTTGGTGAGGCGCACCTCGGTGTAGCGCATCGCCGCCGGGTTGTCGCCGTCGATCGAGCCGAAGTTGCCCTGGCCGTCCACCAGCGGGTAGCGCATGGCGAAGTCCTGCGCCAGGCGCACCACCGTGTCGTAGATCGCGGAGTCGCCGTGCGGGTGGTACTTGCCCATCACGTCGCCGACGATGCGCGCCGATTTCTTGTAGGGCTTGTCGGAGCGGTTGCCCGCCTCCCACATGCCGTAGAGCACGCGGCGGTGCACCGGCTTGAGGCCGTCGCGCACGTCGGGCAGCGCGCGGCCGATGATCACGCTCATCGCGTAATCGAGATAGCTGCGCTTCATCTCGTCTTCGATGTCGACGGCGATGGGCT
>JASLEW010000234.1 GCA_030150965.1 Thermoanaerobaculia bacterium
CCCGCTGCTGGCGCCGGCGGCGGAGGCGCTGCAGGAGCTGCTGCGCCGGGTGCCGCTCGCGGCGCCGCGCATCCCGTACCTGTCGAACCTGACCGGGACCTGGATCACCGCCGCCCAGGCGACCGATCCGGCCTACTGGGCCGAGCAGCTGTGCCGCCCGGTGCAGCTCGCCGCCGGGCTGGCCGAGCTGTGGCAGGAACCCGGCCGGGTGCTGCTGGAGATCGGGCCCGGTGCCAGCCTCGCATCTCTCGCCCTGCAGCACCCGGCGGCGGGCGCCCTGGCGGACCCGGTGGCGGTCGCGTCGCTGCCCGGGGCCTACGAGCGGCAGCCGGACGGCGCCCACCTGTTCGGCTCCCTGGCGAAGCTCTGGCTCTCCGGGGTCCGTATCGATTGGCCAGCCGTCTGGGGCCGGGAGCGGTGGCGCCGTCTCTCCCTTCCCAGCTACCCGTTCGAGCGGCGGCGCTACTGGATCGAGCCCGCGCCGGCCGAGGGGCGGAGGCGGGCGGGCGCGGTTGCCGAGCGCGGGCCGGACGCCGATCGGGGAGCGCGGGGCGAGCCGCGGACCGCCCTGCCGGCGTGGCGGCGCACGCCGCCCCTGCCGCTGCCGGGCGATGCCGAGCTGGCCGCGGAGGAGGCGCCCTGGCTGGTGCTGGCGGAGGAGTCCGGCCTCGGGCGCTGCATCACGGCGCGGTTGCGGCAGGCGGGGGCCCGGGCGGTGGAGGTGAGGGCCGGCGGCGCCTTCGCGGCCCTCGGCGTCGAGGCATTCCGCATCGACCCCTGCGAGCTGCGCGACTGCGACCTGTTGGTCGCGGCGCTCGGACGCGAGGAGCAACCGCTGCCGCGGCGCATCCTCCACCTGTGGGGCGCCGCGGCGGCAGACCCGCAGCTCGCGGCCTACGGCCTGCTCGGGTTGACGCAGGCGCTCGACCGGGCGCGCCGGGCGCGGGACACGGCCGCGCCCGCCCTGGCGGTGCTGGTGGCCGCCGCCGGTCTCCACCCGCCGACGCCGGCGCCCCCGACCAGCCGCGGCTCCGAGCTGGCGGCGCTCGACGCCCTCTGCCGGCGCCTGCCCCGCGTCCTGCCGGGGATCGCCTGCCGCGGGGTGGACATCGAGCTGCCGCCGGAGGCGGAAGCGGCGGCGGAGGCGTGGCGCGAGCGGCTGGCCGCGGCGCTGCTGGCGGAGCTGGCGGAGCTGGCGGAGAGCACCGGGATCGCCGCCGCCGGCAGGGCGCAGGCGGCGCCGGAGGAGGCCTGGCAGGGCGGGATCGCGCTCCGCGGCGCCGGCGGTATCGGAGGGGTGGTCGGGATGGTCGGGGTGGGCGGGGCTGGTGGGGCTGGCGCCGCCGGCGTCGCTGGCGCCGAGCAACGCTGGATGGAGATCCCCGCGGCGGCGCCGGGAGGCGACCCGGAGCCCGTTCGTTTCCCCGGGACGCTCCACGGCCGGCCGAACCTCAAGAACCCCTACCTCGCCCCGGAGAGCGCGGTCGAGCGGCAGCTGGCGACGATCTGGCAGGAGCTCCTGGGCATCGAGCCGATCGGCGCCCACGACAGCTTCTTCGACCTGGGCGGCGATTCGCTCCAGGCCGTGCAGGTGATCGCCAGGGTCCGCGGCATCTGGAGCGTCGAGCTGGGTATCAGGGCGCTTTTCGAGGCCCCGACGCCTAGGGCGCTAGCCGCCAAGGTGGAGGCCCTGAGGCCGGCCGGCGAGGCCCCGGGCAAGCCCGCGATCGTGCGGCTGCCCAGGCCGGCCGCGGACGACCTGCCGCTCTCCTTCGCGCAGCAGCGGCTGTGGTTCATCGATCAGCTGGAGGGCGGCGCGCTCTACAACGTGCCGCTCGTGGTGCGGGTCTCGGGAGCGCTGTCGGCCGCCGTGCTGTCGCGGGTCCTCGGGGAGGTGGTGTGCCGGCACGAGGTCCTGCGGACGGTCTTCCACAGCGACGCGGGCCGGGCGCGGCAGGTGATCCTGCCACCCGCCGGCCGGCAGCGGGAGCCGGTTCCCCTGGTGGACCTGACCGGCCTCGCCACGGCGCTGCGGCAGCCGGCGGCGGAGCGCCTGGTGAGGCAGGAGGTGCTGCGGCCGTTCGACCTGACGCGCGGACCGCTGCTGCGGGCCGGGCTCTTCCGCCTGGACGGGACGGAGCACCTGCTGCTGCTCTGCCTGCATCACATCGTCAGCGACGGCTGGTCGCTGGGAGTGCTGGTACGGGAGACGACGGCCCTCTACGCGGCGTTCGCCGCGGGGCGGCCGTCGCCGCTGGCCGAGCTGCCGGTGCAGTACGCGGACTACGCGGCCTGGCAGCGCGGCTGGCTCGCCGGCAGCGTCCTGGAACGGGAGATCGAGTACTGGCGCGATCGTCTCGCCGGCGCGCCGCCGGTCTTCGAGCTGCCCACCGACCGGCCTCGCCCCGTGACGCAGACCTTCCGCGGCGCGGTGCGCCGGATGTCGCTGTCCCCCGCGCTCTCCGCGGCGCTCGCCGATCTCTCCCGGCTCCAGGGAGCGACCCTCTTCATGACGCTGGCGTCGGCGCTCGGCGTGCTGCTGTCGCGCTACTCGGGTCAGGACGATCTCACGCTGGGCACGCCGGTGGCAGGGCGCCATCATCAGGAGATCGAAGGCCTGATCGGATTCTTCGTCAACACCCTGGTGCTGCGGCCCGATCTGTCGGCCGCGCCGTCGTTCACCGAGCTGCTGTCGCGGGTGCGCCGGGAGGCGCTCGGCGCCTATGCGCACCAGGATCTGCCGTTTGAGAAGCTGGTCGAGGAGCTGACGCCGGCGCGGAGCCTCTCCCATTCGCCGCTTTTCCAGGTGATGTTCGCCTGGCAGAACGCGCCGCTCGGCGAGGTGGCGACGACCGGCCTGCGCCTGGTTCCGGTCGAGCTCCTGGAGGAGGTCGCCAAGTTCGACCTCAGCATCTCGCTGCACGACGCCGGCGACCGGATCGCGGGTGAGATCTCCTACGCGCGGGACCTGTTCGATGCGCCGACGGTCGACCGGTTGGCGGCGGCGTTCTCGGCTCTCCTGGCGGGTGTCGCGGCAGCTCCCGATCTGCCGGTCGCGCGGCTGCCGCTGCTGGGGGCGGCGGAGCGGCACCAGCTGCTGATCGAATGGAACTCCACCGGCACGGACTGGCCGGGGGAGAGCACGCTGCCGGAGCTGTTTGCGCTGCAGGCGGCGGCGCATCCGCGGCGCCTCGCCTGGGAGCTCGGCGGCGAGCGGCTGACCTACGAGGAGCTGGCGGCGCGGTCGGGCGCGGTGGCGCGCTTCCTGGTGCGGCAGGGCGTGGGAGCCGGCGATGTGGTGGGGCTCTGCTGCGCGCGCTCGGGGGCGGTGCTGGTGGCGATGCTCGGGATCCTCAAGGCCGGTGCCGCCTACCTGCCGCTCGATGCGGACTACCCGCGCGAGCGGCTGCGGTTCCTGCTCGAGGACAGCGGCGCGCCGCTGCTGCTCACCCAGGAGGACCTCGCGCCGCGGCTGCCCTCGTCGGCGGCGCGCGTCGTCCTCCTCGACTCGCAATGGGGGGAGATCGCGGGCCTGGCGGCGAAAGCTCCGGAAGCTGCGAAGGTTGCGGATGAGGTGCGCCCGGCCGGCGAGGTCCGCCGGGAAGCGGGACCGGCGCACCCCGCCTACGTGATGTATACCTCGGGCTCGACGGGCCGGCCCAAGGGAGTGGTGGTCCCGCACCGCGCGGTGGTGCGCCTGGTGGTGGCGACCGACTACGTCGATCTCGGCGCCGCCGGACGGGTCGCGCAGCTGTCGAACCTGTCGTTCGATGCGGCGACGTTCGAGATCTGGGGCGCCCTGCTCTCCGGCGGCGCCCTGGTCGGCGTGCCGCAGGAGACGGTGCTGTCGCCTGCCGGCCTGGCGGCCTTCCTGGCGGCGGCGCGGATCGGCGCCCTGGTCATGACCACGGCGCTGTTCCATCAGATGGCGCAGCAGGCGCCGGGGGCCTTCGCCTCGGTCGATACCGTGCTGGTTGGCGGCGACGTGATCGACCCCGCGGCCGTGCGCAGGGTGCTTGCAGCCGGCGGGCCGCGGCGCCTGCTGAACGGCTATGGACCGACGGAGAACACCACCTTCAGCACCTGGCACCAGATCGAGACGGTAGCGGCAGAGGCGGCGGCGGTGCCGATTGGCCGGCCGATCGCCAACAGCCGGGCGTACCTCCTGGATGCGGGGTTGCAGCCGGTGCCGGTGGGCGGTGTGGGGGAGCTGTACCTGGGCGGGGAGGGGCTGGCCCTGGGCTATTGGCGGCAGCCCGAGCTGACGGCGGAGCGCTTCGTGGAGAGCCCGGCGCTGCCGGGGGAGCGCCTGTACCGGACCGGCGACCTGGCGCGGCAGCTGGCCGGCGGCAGCTTCGAGTTCCGGGGCCGCAACGATCAGCAGATCAAGCTGCGCGGCTTCCGCATCGAGCTCGGCGAGATCGAGCTCGCGCTGACGGCGCTGGCGGAGATCGCCGAAGCGGCGGTGGTGATGCGCGACGATGCTGCCGGGGGGCGCGGCCTGGTGGCCTATGTCGTGCGCCGCGAGGGGGCCGAGCTGGCCGCCGGGGCGCTGCGGCAGGCGCTCAGGGAGAAGCTGCCCGAGTACCTGGTGCCGGCTCACTTCATGCCCGTCGCGGCGCTGCCGCTCACCCCCAACGGCAAGGTGGACCGGCGGTGGCTCGCCGAGCGCGGCCCGCTGCCCGAGGCGTCGGACGAGGATGCATCCGGAGCCGCGCCGCGCACCGCGGTCGAGGAGATCCTGGCGGGGATGTTCGTCGCGGTTCTCGCCGGGGACGGCGGCGGCGCCTCCTCCCCTCCACGCCTCGCGGCGAGGCCCCTGCCCGGGGTGGATGCGGACTTCTTCGCGTTGGGCGGTCATTCGCTGCTGGCCACGCAGCTGTCCTCGCGGGTGCGGGAGGCCTTCGGGGTCGAGCTGCCGCTGCGGACGGTGTTCGAGCATCCGACCGTCGCGGGCCTGGCGCGGGAGGTCGAGCGGGCCTCGCGCCTGGGTGCGGGCGCCACGGCGCCGCCGCTCGGGCGCATCGATCGGCAGCGGGAGCGGCAGCAGGCAGGTACCGACGGGGCGCCGCGGCCGGCCGACCTGCCGCTGTCGTTCGCCCAGCAGCGGCTCTGGTTCATCGATCAGCTGGAAGGCGGATCGATCTACAACGTGCCGATCGCGCTGCGGCTGGGAGGGGACCTCTCGGTGGCGGTGCTGTCCCGGGTGCTGCAGGAGGTGGTGCGCCGGCACGAGGTGCTGCGGACGGTGTTCCCCGGCGCCGGCGGGCTGGCGCGCCAGGTGATCCTGCCGCCGGCCGCCGTGCCGGTCGCGCTGGTGGACCTGACGGGCCTTGGCCCGGCGCTGCGGGAGCCGGCGGCGATGGCCTGGCTCGCGGCGGAGGCCGTCCGGCCGTTCGACCTGGCGCGGGGACCGCTGCTGCGGGTGGGGCTCTGGCGGCTGGCCGCAACCGAGCACCTGCTGCTCCTCGCCATGCACCACATCGTCTCCGACGGCTGGTCGCTGGGCGTGCTGGTACGGGAGGTGATCTCCCTGTACTCGGCGTTTGCCGCCGGGCAGCCCTCGCCGCTGCCCGAGCTGGCGGTGCAGTACGCGGACTTCGCGGCCTGGCAGCGCCGCTGGCTCACCGGGGAGGTGCTGGAAAGGGAGCTCCGACACTGGCGCGCCCGTCTCGCCGGGGCGCCGCCGCTCCTCGACCTGCCCGCCGACCGGCCGCGTCCGACGGTGCAGAGCTTCCGCGGCGCGGTCTGCCATCTCGCGCTGCCGGCGGAGCTCTCGGCGGCTCTCGCCGCCCTCTCGCGGCGGCAGGGTGCGACGGTCTTCATGACGTTGGTCGCGGCGCTCAGCGTGTTGCTGTCACGTTTCTCGGGTCAGGCCGATCTGACGCTGGGCACCGCCGTGGCCGGGCGCAACCGCCGCGAGATCGAGGACCTGATCGGGTTCTTCGTCAACACCCTGGTGCTGCGGCCCGATCTCGCGGGGGCGCCGGCGTTCTCCGAGCTGCTCGCGCGGGTGCGGCGCGAGGCGCTCGAAGCGTATTCGCACCAGGATCTGCCGTTTGAAAAGCTGGTGGAGGATCTGGCGCCGCAGCGGACCCTGGCGCATGCGCCGCTGTTCCAGGTGATGCTCGCCTGGCAGAGCGCGGCGGTGGCGGAGCTGGCGCTGCCGGGGCTGCGCCTGGCGCCCGTCGAGCTGATGGACGAGGCGGCGAAGTTCGATCTGCAGCTGTCGCTGCAGGAGGCCGGCGCCGGCATCGCGGGTTCGATCTCCTACGCGCGTGACCTGTTCGATGCGCCGACGATCGGCCGGCTGGCCAGGGCGCTCGCGGTCCTGCTCGCGGCGGCGGCCGAGGATCCGGCGCTGGCGGTGACGCGGCTGCCGCTGCTGGGGCCCGCGGAGCGGCATCAGCTGCTGATCGAATGGAACGCCACCGGCACGGACTGGCCGTCCGGCAGCACGCTGCCGGAGCTCTTCGCCGCGGCGGCGGCGGCGCATCCGCAGCGGCTCGCCTGGGAGCTGGAAGGCGAGAGGCTGAGCTACGGGGAGCTTGCCGGCCGTGCGGCGGCGATGGGCCGGTACCTGCGCCGGCAGGGAGTGGGCGCCGGAGACGTGGTGGGGCTCTGTGTGGAGCGGTCGGGCGCGATGCTGGTGGCGCTCGTGGGGATCCTCGAGGCCGGTGCCGCCTACCTGCCGCTCGATGCGGACTACCCGCGTGAGCGGCTGCGCTGGATGCTCGAGGACAGCGGCGCGCCGCTGCTGCTCACCCAGGAGCGCCTGGCGCCCCGGCTGCCGCCGTCGCAGGCCCGGGTGGTGCGGCTCGACACGCAATGGGAGGAGATCGCCGCGGCGGGTCCGGCCGGCGCGGACGGGCGGCCGCAGGAGCCTGCCGGCGGCGGCGCGAGCCGTTCGGCGGACCTGGCCTACGTGATCTACACCTCGGGCTCGACGGGCCGCCCCAAGGGCGTGGCGGTGCCGCACGGCGCGGTCGTGCGCCTGGTCCGGGACACCGACTACGTCGATTTCGGCGGCTCTGGAGGCTCTGGCGGCTCTGGCGGGCAGGGAGGCGCGCGGCGGGTGGCGCAGCTGTCGAGCCTGTCGTTCGATGCGGCGACGTTCGAGATCTGGGGCGCGCTGCTCTCCGGCGCGACGCTGGTGGGAGCGCCGCGGGAGACGCTGCTCGCGCCGGCCACCCTGGCGGCGTTCCTCGGCGCCGCGTGCCTCGACGTGGTGCTGCTGGTGACGGCGCTGTTCCATCAGGTGGCGCAGGAGGCGCCCGAGGTCTTTGCCGCGCTGGGCACGGTGCTCTTCGGCGGCGAGGCGGCGGATCCCGGGGCCGTGCGCCGGGTCCTCGCGGGCGGCGGGCCGCGGCGCCTGGTGAACGCCTACGGGCCGACGGAGAACGCCACCGTGAGCACCTGGCACCGGGTCGCGGCGGTGCCGGAGGCGGCGGCGGCGGTGCCGATCGGCCGGCCGATCGCCAACAGCCGGGCCTACCTGCTCGACGCGGGGCTGCAGCCGGTGCCGCTCGGCGGCGTGGGCGAGCTGTACGTGGCCGGCGCGGGGCTGGCGCGGGGCTACTGGCGGCAGCCGGAGCGGACGGCGGAGCGCTTCGTCGAGAGCCCGGCGCTGCCGGGTGAGCGCCTGTACCGGACCGGCGACCTGGCGCGCCAGCTGCCGGACGGCAGCTTCGAGTTCCGCGGCCGCCGCGATCAGCAGGTCAAGCTGCGCGGCTTCCGCATCGAGCTGGGAGAGATCGAGCTGGCGCTCCAGTCGATCCCGGGAGTTGCCGCCGCGGCGGTGTTGCTGCGCGACGATCTGGCCGGCGGCCGCGGCCTGGTCGCCTACGTGGCCGGCGGCGCGGGCGCCCTGCCGCCGCCGGCGGCGCTGCGCCAGGCGCTGCGCGACCGGCTGCCCGGCTACATGGTGCCGGCCCACTTCGTGCCGCTCGCGGCGCTGCCGGTGGCGCCCGGCGGCAAGGTGGACCGGCGATGGCTGGCCGAGCATGGCCCGGGCCTCGGGCTGCGCCGTCAGCCGGTGCGCCGGGCGCGCCGA
>JASLEW010000237.1 GCA_030150965.1 Thermoanaerobaculia bacterium
CCGCCGCCGGAGACCGCGGCGGCGGCACCCGGGCCCAGGGGCAGCACGGCCCGGCCGCGCACCGTCTCGAACACCGCCGGCGCCAGGAAGGCGATCGCCGCCAGGGTGAGCATGCTGGTCTGCGAGCGCGCCGCCGTGGCGTTGAAGGTGAGCGTCGGGCGGCGCAGGCCGCCGGCCAGCATCGCCGCGCCGAGCACCAGCAGGAGGTTGCCCAGGATCGAGCCGGCCAGCGACGCCTTGACCAGGCCGGGGAGGCCGTGCCGCAGGGCAGCGATCCCCAGGATCAGCTCGGCGGCGTTGCCCAGGGTGGCGTTGGCCAGCCCCCCCAACCCCTCCCCCACCCGGTCCGCCAGCTGCTCGGTGGCGCGGCCGATCCAGCCGGCGAGCGGCACCAGCGCGGCGCAGCAGGAGAGGAAGATGAGCGCCTGGCGGTCCGGCGCCGCGGCCTCCAGGATCGCCACCAGCGGCAGGAAGGCCAGCATCCAGACGAGCGGCGAGCGCACCAGCCGGACTGCTTGCGCTGTCGGCGCCATCGGGGAGGATGTTATCCCGCCCGCGGCCCGGCGCGCGGCGGGCGGGCGCACGGCTCCGGCCGCCGTGCCCCCGGCGTCCCGCCGTGCCCCCGCCGCCGCCGGGAACACCATCCCTTGTGGCGTTCGCGTGGCAACGGGCCAAGATCCAGTGCTGGCGACGAATCTTGTGCCTTGCCCTGGACGGGTGGCTGGGTTAGCCTGTGGAGAGCATCCGACCTCCGGCAACGGCAGGGGCAGCGAGCCGCCGGCCGTGCCGGCCTGTCATCGAGGGACCATGCAAGGAAGACTGCCCAAGATCTTCGTCCTCGACACCTCGGTCATCCTCTACGACTTCAACGCCATCCTCAACTTCCAGGAGCACGACGTCGCGGTGCCGATCACCGTGCTCGAGGAGCTCGACCAGTTCAAGAAGGGCAACTCGGTCCTCAACCTGCAGGCGCGGGAGTTCATCCGCCAGCTCGACCGCCTGTCGAGCTCCAACATGCTCGCCGAGTGGATCCCGCTCGACGGCGCGTCGCACGGGCGCTTCCGCGTGCTGACCGAGGAGAGCGGCGGCGGCCATCACGGCGACTCGGCCGAGGTGTTCGGCGGCAAGAAGGCCGACCACCGCATCCTCAACGCGGTGCTCGCGCTCAGCCGCCGCGAGCCCGACCGCAAGGTGGTGCTGGTCACCAAGGACATCAACCTGCGGCTCAAGGCGCGTGCGCTCTCGCTCGCCGCCGAGGACTACGAGACGGTCAAGATCAAGGACCTCGACCACCTCTACAAGGGCAAGAGCGAGGTCGAGGTCGCCGACCCCGGCCTGATCGACCGCCTCTACCGCGGCGAGGCGCTGGCCGCCTCCGAGGTGCTGGCGGAGCGGCCGCAGCCCAACCAGTACTTCATCCTGCGCAGCCGCTCGAACTCCGGCCTCGCCTGCTTCAATCCGCGCACCGACCGCATCGAGCGGGTCAGCAAGCCGCTCGCCTACGGCATCTCGCCGCGCAACGCCGAGCAGACCTTCGCGCTGCACGCGGTGCTCAATCCCGACGTGCCGCTGGTCACCCTGACCGGCGCCGCCGGCACCGGCAAGACGCTGCTCGCCCTGGCCGGCGCGCTGGAGCAGCGGCGGTCGTTCCGCCAGATCTATCTGGCGCGGCCGATCGTGCCGCTGTCGAACCGCGACCTGGGATATCTCCCCGGCGACATCCATTCGAAGATCGATCCCTACATGCAGCCGCTGTGGGACAACCTCTCGATCATCAAGAACCAGTACGGCGAGAAGGAGCGCGAGTACCGCAAGGTCGAGGAGCTGGTGGAGACCGAGAAGCTCCACATCGTGCCGCTCGCCTACATCCGCGGGCGCAGCTTCTCGAACGTCATCTTCATCGTCGACGAGGCGCAGAACCTGACGCCGCACGAGATCAAGACCATCATCACCCGCGCCGGCGAGCGCACCAAGGTGGTGCTGACCGGCGACATCTTCCAGATCGACACCCCCTATCTGGACGCGCACACCAACGGCCTCTCCTACCTGATCGACCGCACCAAGGGCAGCCCCCTCTACACCCACATCAATCTGGAAAAAGGCGAGCGCTCGGAGCTCGCCAACCTCGCCAGCCGGCTGCTCTGACGGCGGCGGGCAAGGGTGCGCTGGAACGATGGGCCCAGGCCGCTCGCGCCCGCCTCACGCCGCGCGCCGCGAGCTTGCGCACGGGCTTGCCGCCAGGCCCATGCTCTGGGCCAGCTCGCGGTCGACCATGCCGAGCTGGCAGCGGGCTGGCGGATGCGGGCTGGAGAGTCGCGGTCGCTGGTATTATTAGTGAGGTGGCATAATGGTCACTACAGGCGTTGCGCTCTCATCGGAAAGGAGCCAGGATGAAGAAAACGGTCCGGAAGCTCAGCCTCGCCCGTGAAACCCTCAAGACCTTGAGCCTGGCGCAGGTGCCTGGCGGCGCCACTGTCTCATGCTTCTCCTGCGTCGCCACCTGCATTCACTCCTGCAACGGCACCTGCGGACCTCACTGCACGCAGAACGCCTGCCTGTAAGCTCCCGTCCCCAGCCGAGTCAGCCACTCCCGCGGCGCTCGGCGCCGATGCCGGACAGCGGGCGGACCTCGCCGCGCTGGCCGACCGGCGATCGGCGCCGGGCCTGGCGGCGGTTGCGGCGCGTGGCCGGTCTACACTCAGGGGCCGCCCTGGAGTTATCCCCCGCCGGCTATCCCCGGCTCTCGCCCAGGTACCAGCGCGCACGGGGCTGCCAGATCAGGCCGAGCTCTCCGACCGCGGCCAGGATGTGCTCGATCGCCTCGGCGGGCGAGTCGGTGACCAGCAGGCGCTGGACGTCGAGGGGGGAGATGGTGCCCTGCGGGATCATGCTGCGGCGGAAGAGGTCGAGCAGCGGCTGCCAGAACTCGGTGCCCATGAGCACCAGGGGGAAGTTGCGGATCTTGCCGGTCTGGATGAGGGTGGCGGTCTCGAAGATCTCATCCATGGTGCCGAAGCCTCCCGGCATCACCACGAAGGCGTAGGAGTACTTGACCAGCATCACCTTGCGCACGAAGAAGTAGTGAAACTCCAGCCAGAGGTCGAGGTAGGGGTTGGGCTTCTGCTCCTGGGGCAGCACGATGTTGCAGCCGACCGAGCGCGCCCCGGCGTCGCGGGCGCCGCGGTTGGCCGCCTCCATGATGCCGGGGCCGCCGCCGGTCATGACGGTGAACCCCGCCTTGCCGAGGCGCCGGCCCATCTCCCGGCCGAGGGCGTAGTACTCGTGGTCCTCGCCGAAGCGCGCCGAGCCGAAGACGGTCACGCATGGTCCGGCGAAGTGGAGGGCGCGGAGGCCGCGCACGAAGTCGGCGCCGATGCGCAGCAGGCGGACGAGCTCCGAGGAGCGCGGCTGGGGGCCGCGCAGGAACCGCCCCTCCTCGACGCTCTCCGTCCCCTTGCCCCAGCGCGGCGGCTCGCCGTGGTGGCGCGCCACCTCCTGCTCGGCCGGCGGGATGCCGCCGGTGGCCGGGTCGGCGGCGGGCGCGGCCGGCGCGGGGGCCGGCCCGGCGGGCTTCACCTCTTCGCTCATGGAGGTGATTCTATTGCGTGGCCGCGGCGCCCACGCTCCAGGCCGTCCAGGCCGCGGGGGGTTGGAGCGCGGCGGTCGGTGGATGGTATCTTTTAGGGTCTGCCGGCGGCCGGTGGCCGAAGGAGCCAAGCCTTGAGCACGATCAAGCCCATTTTCCTGCTGGCCGACAGCCAGCTGCTGTTCTGGCGGGACGAGGACGGCCTCTTCCTGCAACGCGTGCGGACGCTCCTCGACGAGGACGAGGAGAGCGCCGGGCGGCTGCGGCGCGGCGCCTACCTGGGAGCCTCGAACGGCGACGCGCCGGAGTTCTACGACCTGTTCGTGGCGGCGATGGACCAGATCGGCATCCGCGACTGCCGCCAGATCCCGGCCAAGCCGAAGGCCGAGGACATGGAGTTCCTGGCCGCCGCCGACCTCATCCTGCTGGCCGGCGGCGACGTGGAGCGCGGCTGGAAGGCGTTCAAGGAAGCCGGCATCGACCAGAAGCTCATCGAGCGGTACTACGCCGGCGCGCTGCTGGTGGGGATCTCCGCCGGCGCCGTGCAGCTCGGCCTCAAGGGCTGGGAGGACAGGGGCGAGCGCACGATCGACACGCTGCGCATCGTCCCCTTCGTGGTCGACGTGCACGACGAGCCGGGCTGGAGCCAGCTGCTGCGGGCCGTGCCGCGCACCGGCGAGCACGGGCGGGGGCTGGGCATCCCGAGCGGCGGCGGCGCGCTCTATCATCCCGACTACTCGGTCGAGCCGGTGCGCCACCCCGTGGTCGAGGTGAGCCAGACCGAGGAGGGGGTCCGCCAGGCGCTGCTGCTGCCGGGCGAGG
>JASLEW010000287.1 GCA_030150965.1 Thermoanaerobaculia bacterium
CGACGCGATGGCGGCGGCGGTGGTGGAGCTGGTGGCGGCGGCGGGGGAGCGCCGCCGCGACGAAGCGGCGGCCGGCGGGGGGGGCGGGGAGGCGCCGCCGCCGATCCGGCCGGAGGCGCGCGGCGGCGACCTGCCGCTCTCCTTTGCCCAGGAGCGCCTCTGGTTCCTCGACCGCTTCCAGCCCGGGGGCGCGGCCTACAACATCCCGCTGGTGCTCGGCACCGCCGGCCGGCTCGATCCGCCGCGCCTGGCGGCGGCGCTCTGCCGCCTGGTGCGCCGGCACGAGGCGCTGCGCACCGTCTTCGCCGAGCGCGGCAACGGCCCGGTGCAGGTCGTGCTGCCGCCCCCCGGGCGGGTGCCGCTGCCGGTGGTGGACCTCGCCGCGCTGCCGACGGCGCGGCGGCAGCCCGAGGCGCGCCTCCTGCTCGGCGAGGCGGCGGCGCGGCCGTTCGACCTCGAGCGCGGGCCGCTGCTGCGGGCGATGGTGGTGACGCCGGCGGCGGGGGAGCGTCAGCGGCTCTTCATCGGCCTGCATCACATCGCGGCGGACGGCTGGTCGCTGGGCGTTCTGGTGCGCGACCTCAAGGCGCTCCATGCCGGCGGCGAGCTGCCCCCGCTGCGTGTGCAATACGCCGACTTCGCGGTCTGGCAGCGCCGTTGGCTGGCGGGCAAGACGCTCGCCCGGCAGGTGGACTGGTGGCGGCAGCGCCTGGCCGGCGCGCCGCCGGTGGAGCTGCCGTCCGATCACCCGCGCCCGCCGCTGCGCAGTCAGCGGGGCGCCGAGCACCGCTTCACCCTCGCCCCCGCCCTGGCCGAGGGCGTCGCGGCGTTGGCCGCGCGGGAGGGGATGACCCTGTTCATGGCGCTCGCCGCCGCGGTCTTCACCCTGGTGGGGCGGCTGACCGGGCAGGCCGATCTCAGCCTCGGCACGCTGATCGCCAACCGCAACCGCTTCGAGACCGAGGAGCTGATCGGCTTCTTCGTCAACACCCTGGTGCTGCGCGCCGACCTTGCCGGGGCGCCCAGCTTCGCCGCCCTGCTGCGGCAGGTGCGCGAGGTGAGCCTCGGCGCCTATGCCCACCAGGACGTGCCGTTCGAGAAGCTGGTCGGCGAGCTCCATCCCGGCCGCGACCTCTCGCGCTCGCCGCTGTTCCAGGTGGCGATCGGGTTGCAGAACGTGCGGCTGCCCGCGGCCGACCTCGGCGGCGAGCGCCTCGAGCCCGAGGAGATGCCGGCGAGCATCGCCAAGTTCGACCTGTCGCTGGTCTTCGTGGCCGGCGATGACGAGCGGCCTGGAGGGGCCGGGCGCCTGGAGGGCGTGCTCCAGTATTCGACCGACCTGTTCGCCGCGCCCACCGCCGTCCGCTGGGCGGGTCACCTCGCGGCGCTGCTCGCCGGCCTGACGGCCGATCCCCTGGCGCCGCTCTCGGCGGCGCCGCTGCTGACCGCGGCGGAGCGGCACCAGCTGCGGTGGGAATGGAACGACACCGAACGGATCGCTGCGCCGCCCGCGGCGATCCGGCCCCCGGCGGTGCCGCCCGCTTCGGCCCGGCTTTCGGCGCCGCCGCCGCCGCCGCGCCGAGCGGCGGTGCCGGGGGACTGGGATGGCCCGGCGGACGGCCTGCGGCCGGTCCACCGCCTCGCCGAGGAGCAGGCGGAGCGGCAGCCGCTGGCGCTGGCGGTGGCCGCCGGCGCGGCGAGGTTGAGCTACGGCGAGCTCGAGACCGGCGCCAACCGCCTCGCCCGCCTGCTGATGGAGCTGGGCGCCGGGCCCGGCCGCACGGTCGCGCTGTGGCTGGAGCGGTCGCTCGACAGCGTGGTGGCGGCGTTCGCCACGCTCAAGACGGGCGCCGCCTACATGCCGCTCGACCCGGCCTGGCCGCCCGGACGGGTGCGCGACATCCTGGCGGCGGCCCGGCCCGCCGCGCTGGTGACGCGGCCGGCGCGGCTCCAGGCGCTCGGCGGCCACGCGCCCGCCGGCGTGGAGGTCATCTGCCCCGATCTGGACGTCCCGGCGCACGCCGCGGCCGTGGGCGGCGCCCGCCCCTGGACCGGGCGCGACGTGGCCGAGCGCTCCGCCGAGCGGCCGCGGCGGCGGCAGGAGGCGGAGGCGTGGCCGGCCGACCTCGCCTACGTGATCCACACCTCGGGCTCGACCGGCCGGCCGAAGGGCGTCGAGGTGCCGCACCTGGCGCTGGCGAACCTCGTGCGCTGGTTCCGCCGCGTCACCGCGGCGGCGCCGGAGGACCGGGCGACGATGATCTGCGCCCCGGCCTTCGACGTCGCGGTGCTCGAGTTCTGGTCGGCGCTCGCCACCGGGATGAGCGTGCACATCCCCGCCGACGAGGTCCGGCTGGTGCCGGAGCGCCTGATCGGCTGGCTGATCGAGGAGGAGATCACGCTCTGCTTCATGCCCACGCCGATGGCCGAGCAGGCGCTCGCGGTCCTCGACGGCGGCGTGCCCCCGGGGCTGCGGCTGCGGGTGTTCGAGTGCGGTGGCGAGCGGCTGCGCCGCGGCCCGGCGGCCGGGATGCCGTTTGCCCTGCTCAATCTCTACGGCCCGGCGGAATGCACGGTGGTGGCGACCACCGCGGTGGTGCCGGCGCGGCGAGGGCCTGGCGCCGGAGCCGGCGACGGCCGCGGGGCGGGCGCCGGGGCGGCGGGCGAGGACCCCGGCGCGCCG
>JASLEW010000305.1 GCA_030150965.1 Thermoanaerobaculia bacterium
CAGCGGCCAGGGCGAAGTGGCAGCAGCTGCGCGACTGCCTGCCCGCGCTGCGCCGCCACGAGCGGCTGCGCCCGACGCTGCTCGCCGACGTGGCGAGCCTGGTCGAGGAGCACCTGGCGGCCGAGGACCTGCGCGAGATCGAGGAGGCGTGATGACCGCGGCGGTGGGAGGCGGGGCCGCGGCGGGGACGGCCAGACGGACCGGAGGCCGCCCAGGCGGCCGGCGAGGCCGCGGCGGACGGCGGACGGGCCGGCAGCGCGGCAGCAGCGACGATGGCAGACCGCGGCAGCTCACCCTCGACGGCGCCCTCGACGGGCCTCACCGGCTCGGGCCTCCTCGACGCCTCGACGGCGGAGGTGGCGGCGTGCCGGCCCGGCCACGCGGTTGATCCGCCGGCCGCGGTGGCCGGCTCCTCCGGCGCATCTGCGCTTCACCGCGAGCACCGCGGCGAGCGCGACTTCGCGGCGCGGGTCCGGGAGGCCGGGGTGGACCCGGCCGCGCTGGTCGCCGCGGTCGGGGCGCTCGGGTACTGCGAGAAGGCGGCGCTGCTCGATCTGGCCCTTCAGGCGCAGGCGCCGGCGGCGGCGCAAGAAGAGGCTAGGAGCTAAAGGGGCGCGGGTGCAGCTGATCGCAGCTGCGAACCCGTCATTCTTCGCCCGCCTTGCTCGGCGAAGGACCTGCCAGCCCTTCAGATGATCGGAGCTTTGCCGCCCCAGACACCATCCCGGCCAGCTCTGGATCAGCGAGCGTTAGTGTGCCCAGTGCGAATGGCACATAGACCAAGCCGAGAGGATTCCGCCCTTCAAGGAGAGCAAGCCGCGCGTGACGCACCGCTCCGCCAACTGTCCGATCCTGGACCAGGAACGCGCGAAAGAAGTGTTCCGCGAACTTGCACGCCAGAGGTTCAAAGACCGTGATCTCGGTGCCGATTACCCCTGAAGCCTTGGCCTGCTTGACGAATGCGGTCACAAGGTCGAAGGCAACCGAAGGCTGGAGGGCTCCGGTGCGGCAGCCATTAAGGAAAACAAGCGGCCCCGGCTTGTTCCAGACAACCTGGTAGGGCACAAGGTTGTCGCTGGTAATTCCTCGTTCGGTCGCCGGCCCAACCTGAATGTAGGGAATGGACCCGGAGAACCCACCGTGGCAATAAAAGTAAACAACATCGTTACCCTGTTGTCCGAGCATGGTCAAGGTCGCATCGCGTGACTTCTCTAGGGACCATTCACCGTAGTTCCTCAGGCTCTGAATCTTCAGCGCGTGGTCCTCGGTCAGCTCCAGCGCGGTTGAGATCGCCATCGCAAACTTCGGGTTGATGTTACCGTGCAGGCACGTGCTTGCATCGCGGTCGGTGGACAGCGGAAAAGACAGCTCGTGCCGAAATCCCCAGAAACCACTTGGACAGACAATTGTCAACTTGCCCCGCGAGGGGCACCTGCCGTTGAAGCAATCCGTGCTCGCCAACTCTCTCCGGCATTCCATTGCGTTCCGAAACTCCGGGCAGAGATCAAGGTCCAGGCCTGTGTCGAGAGGGTGGTCATAAATTAGCGAGGCAGGCAAGTACTCTCGCACGTCATACATGCTCGCGAATTGCACGAGTCCGGGGGCTGCCATCAGCTCCCCGAAATGCGCTTGCGTATTTCCGGTGCTGTCGGCTAGATCGGTGATAAGTATGGAGTAGAGGCGGTATCCAGTACGCGCAAGTGAAAACAAGTCCATAGCCAATTGCGAGTCGCCTATCGCAGATCCGTACCGGTAGGCTTGACCTGTCCATTCCTCGTTGGCACCCCAGGCCACGCGGCGCATCACCTGCCGAGTCTCACGAATAATATCCTCAAGCACGGAATCCGTGAGCCGCACGTCAGCTTTAAAATTCTCTTGTCCGAAGAACCGCAGCTGGTGCGTAAGATAGCGTGCATCCGCGTCGTGGTTAAGCATCACGCTCAAGCGATGAGGGGCAATCGCCGCCAGCTGCCGCGGCAGCAACGAGCGGCTGAGCGAATACTCCAAATCGGAACGGAGAGCCCAAGTTTCATTCGCTGGCCACAGCTTAAGGCGGACAGTAATCAGGCGTGACTGCACCAACACCTGCTCGTAGTAGATGTTGCAGCGAAGCTTGGCGCGACCGAGGCGCCAGGGTGCCTTTACCCCAAAGAAAAGGCGTGTCTCCAAGTCGCTAGTGCTTACCCCGGCTGGTCGTGGGCCACCTGGCTGACGGGATACTCGGGCAGAACCATCCGGTTGCAACTTGATTCGTCCGATGTCTCCTCCCGGATGAATTCTGATGCCATCCGCGAATTCAAAAAGAGCAACGGCCAGCTCTGCGCCTTCAGGCAGCTTGTCGACCGGAAGCGGAAAAGGGGTGCTCTCCATTGAGCGGGTGACCGGCGGTCCGACGTCGAGCCAAAAGAAGTAGGGTTTACCTGGCCGCAGCGTTAGGTGCTGCGAGAGTGGCCGCGATGCCCGCGACCTTTCTGCAAAGCCTGTGTTAACAACTCGCTCGAACTGCTTGCCAGAGGGCGCCGATGGCTTAACAAGAGAAGTTAGGATTAGCGATCGCTGTCCACCACTATCAAGAAACTCGACTCTTGGAAACTCACTGTCAATGTTTGCGCGAACTTCGAACTCGCCACGAATCCTTTTTGGTAGACTCAGAAGCACCTGCTTCCAGCGATGCGCAGCTCGCAAATATTTAATAATACTTATAATTTCGGTCAATGCAAGGAAGAGGGCAGAGCCGTAGCGAACTGAACGAAATAGGAGGCCACAAGCCAGGGACAACGCTGCCACCCAGAGACCCACCCTGGCAGCCTGTGACTTGGTCCAGTAGGTGCGCCAATTAAGGAGGTGCGGCCCGGAGCGCGTACTAAGGCCAAATCTTGTCGCCAACGGCGTTGCGAGTTTGTATTTTGGACTCGTGATTTCCTCAGCCTTAACAGTCTCATGTCTGGACAAGAGGCGCTGACGGGCTCGCCAGTACTGCAGCAAACCGATGCCCCCTGCCAACGCGAGAAACAGACCAAAGCCGTATTCAATCGAATGAAATAACAAGCCACAAGATACCGACAAAGCTACCGCAGGGACTCCCAAGCCGACCACTTGCCAAGTTGTGGAGTCCCTGCGCCAGTCACGTACCCGAGCCTTGAGGCGCGCCCACATTGGGCGAGTATCAGGTTCACTCACCTAGGCACCGGTCCTTCCTGTTGGTCCCGCACTGCCATGGCCTGCTGCGGCGCCCCGTAGCCCCAGCCTTCAGCGGCTATTTTCCTTCGGCCGTCGAGAAACCACTCCAGGTTGAAGTTCCCAGTCGTCTTCCACGAGATCACCACGAAGATCAAGAGTAGCAAGAAATACGCGAAGAACCCGACGAAAAGGCCAACACCATAGGCGCCGAAGAGATCGGTACTCGCGTTGAAGAGGGCGAGAACCGCGCTGCCGCCAATTGCGCCGACGAGAGTAACAATGTCGGCAATCTGAACGTCACCCTTGCGATAGCGATTGATGTAGTAGAGGTACCATCCAAGGATCGCGCCAAATCCGCCTGCTCCAAATAGCTGCAGGTGTGACGCGGTTTCTGTCGCGGCATGACTGGCACTCATAGGGAATCTCCTTGACGCGTTCGTGCGCTGCGCCGCGTCGACATGATGACAAGGCGCAGTAGTAGTCCGTGAGCGGCCGCACCGCAGGCCATACCAACGGCCAGTGTCAGTGCCGAGCCCATCTTGAGCTCCTGGAGAGCAAGCGTTGCACTGGTGATCAGCAGAAGAAGCCAGCGCGAACGCGTTCCTGCGGGGACGGCGAAGGGGACCAACAGCCAGCCCCAGACCGCTCCAGCCCCAAAGCTGCCGGCATCTAGCAACCACTGATACGTCATGCGCAAACCCTTTTCACCGGGTATCTCTTCTGCTAGCCGGCACTCTCTGTCTGCATCGCCATCACAGCGTCGCGCCTTAACTTGTCTGGGGGGCTCAAGGCCGGCGAGCGCCGTCAAAGAGGGGTCTCCCGGCTCAGAGCTTGCAAGATCCTTAATCGGTGCAGGACAACTCCTTATAACTTATAGCTCGCAGGGTCAATTCAGGTCAAGAAACATAGATAAATAGCCAAACGTAGAATGAGGCCATTCGCCAGCCAGATCCAAGAGAGGCAAAAAGGGCGTCCCCCAGGCGTTCGGACCGCCAGGTGTGCACGTCATGCTGGACAGCGCCTCTGTTCAAGCACTCGGTGGCAGCCCGCGGTAGAGGGTTGGGGCGATGACGGTGGCCAGCTCGCCCGCCTCCTCGGCTTCGGCTGGGCTGTCCACCGGGGTAGCCTCGGCCCTCAGCGTGAGGAGCGCGCCAGGGATGGGGGATGGAAGGCGCTGTTGCGCTCTATGATTTCGGGACGGCGGTGGCGCGGGAGGGAGACGAGGTTTCTCGCCAGAGCGTCGTCCTCCAGCGCCTGGCCGAGGTGAGAGGCGATCGAACGCGGTCCCGGCAGGGCCGCTCGGCAGCGGAGGTTGGCGCGGGCGAACACGGTGCGGGGGCCCGCCCCATAGGCGCTAACCCACCATAAGAGTTCCCCCGGCTCTGCCGGGGAGGCAGTAGAAGTTTGACATTTAAGGGAGTGTCCATCGTGGCAATCTTCCCGTCGTGAGCTGCCAAGCGCGCGAAAGGAGAAGCCACGATGGACGACCTGGAGAGTCTGAGCCACACGGCGTGGGAGTGCAAATACCACGTGGTGTTCAACCCGAAATGCCGTCGAAGGACGCTGTACGGTGAGCTGCGAAAACACCTCGGGGAGGTGTTCCGCCGGCTGGCCGCGCAAAAGGAGAGCCGCATCGAGGAAGGGCACCTGATGCCCGACCATGTCCACATGCTGGTGTCGATCCCGCCCAAGTATGCGGTATCGCAGGTGGTCGGGTTCATCAAGGGCAAGAGCGCGATCCACCTGGCACGGGTGTATGGCGAGAGGAAGCGCAGCTTCGTGGGCCAGCACTTCTGGGCGCGGGGGTACTTCGTCTCGACGGTGGGGCGAGACGAATCGGTGGTCCGGGAGTACATCCGCGCCCAGGAGAAAGAGGACGAGCGGCTGGACCAACTTGGCCTCTGGAGATGAGCTGCCACCGTGACGGTGGCGCCACCAACGTGGGGTCGCGTTAGCGACCCCTTCAGCCGCTTTGAGCGGCTCACGAACTAAAGCCCCCGGCTCTGCCGGGGGATACTTACTTAGAAGCCAAACAAGACGAAAGCGCCCGCTGCGAGAGGGCCCTGTCCGCAGAAGGCTACTTCGCCAAAATGGCATTAAGTTAGCGCCTATGGGGGCCCGCCCCACCCCCACCCGCGCTCAAACCCCCGCCGGCACTCCAAGCGGCAGCTCGTCCTCGGCACGGTCCAGCAGCAGCCGGTCGGCGAGGGTGACGACCGGCCCCGCAAACGCGTCCCGCCACGGCGAACCGGCGGCCAGGACGAGCGAGGCCCGATCGCCGAGCGCCCCGCCACGCGCCTCGCGGGTCGCGGCCTGCTCGCCCTCGTCCGGCCGGCCGCCCGCCGCCGGCCCCCCGCCCGCCTCGAGGAGCTGCCGCCAGGCTCCGGGCATCGCCCCGCTGCCCGGCGCCGCCCTGCCGCGCCGCCAGAGA
>JASLEW010000339.1 GCA_030150965.1 Thermoanaerobaculia bacterium
CAGCTGGCCGCCACCGCGACGGCGAGCAGCGCCCGGCCGTGCCGGCGGGCCGCGCTCAGTCGCCGCGCAGCGCGATCAGCGGATCGACGCGCATGGCCCGCCGGGCGGGAATCCAGCTGGCCGCCGCCGCGACGGCGAGCAGCGCCAGCGCCGTGCCGGCGTAGACCAGCGGGTCCGCGGCGCTCACCCCGAACAGCAGGCTGCTCACCAGGCGGGTCAGCAGGAAGGCGCCGCCGAGGCCGGGCAGGACCCCGGCCAGCGCCAGCAGCAGACCCTCCCCCACCACCATCGCCAGGACCTTGGCCGGCGCCGCCCCGAGCGCCATGCGCACGCCGATCTCCTGGGTGCGCCGGCGGACGGTGTGGGCGAGGACGGCGAACAGGCCGAACGCCGCCAGGAACACCGCGAGCGCCGCGTAGACCCCGGTGATGGCGGTCAGCGCGCGGCTGGGCCGGTTCTGCTCGGCCAGGCGGTCGTCGAGCAGCGCGACGTCGTAGACCGGCAGCGCCGGGTCCATGCCATGGATCTCCCGCCGCAGCGCGGCGGCGACGTCGCCGCCTCCGCGGCTGGCGGTGCGCACCGCCAGGACCAGCGCCTGGTTGGGCTTCTGCGCGTAGGGCAGGTAGTCGTCGAGCTGCGGCCCGAGGCCGGCCGGCGGCACTCCGAGCGCGGCGTCGGACATGACGAAGCGCTGGCTGTGGCGGGCGTCGGCGGCCACCCCGACGACGGTGAGCCAGGTCCCGCCGTCGATGGTGAAGAAGCGCTTGCCGAGCGGGTCGGCGCCGGGCCAGAAGGTCTTCGCCACGCTCTCGCTCACCACCGCCACCGGCGGGCTGGCGGCGGTGTCCTGCCAGCTGAGGTCGCGGCCGCGCAGCAGGCGGATGCCGAGGTTGGCGAGGCCGCCGGGATTGGTGCTGTGGCGGTTGACCTCCCAGACGCTGCGCGGGTCCTTGATGTCGCGCCCCTCGGGCACGGCCTCGGAGGTCCACACGGCGTTGCCCAGCATGCTCGGCCCCCAGATCGTCGCCGACCGCACGCCCGGCAGGGCCGCGGCCGATTCCACCAGCTGCCGCGCGAAATGGCCGCGCGCGTCGGCCTGGGCGTAGCGCGCGGCGCGCAGGTCGAGGCGCACGGTGAGCAGGTTCGCGGTGTCGTAGCCCAGGCCGAGCGAGGTGAGGCGCTGCAGGCTCTTGAGCAAGAGGCCCGCGCCGGCGAGCAGCACCAGGGCGAGGCCGACCTCGGCGATCACCAGCGCCTTGGCGCCGGCGCGCCGGCCGAGGTCGGCGCCCTGGCGGCCGCCCTGGGCCAGCTCGTGGCGCAGGTCGGCCCGCGAGCCGCTGAGCGCGGGCGGCAGGCCGAAGACCAGCGCGGTGGCGAGCGTGATGACGATCGACGCGGCCAGGGTGCGCCCGTCGAGGCGGATCTCGGTCACCGACGGCAGGTTGCTCGCCGCCCAAAGGCCGATCGCCCGCACCGCCGCCGCCGCCAGCAGCAGCCCCAGCGCGCCGGCGGCCACGCTCAGCAGCACGTTCTCGATCAGGATCTGGCGCGCCAGGCGCGCCGCCGTCGCGCCCAGCGCCGAGCGCACCGAGAGCTCGCGCTGGCGGGCGATGAGCCGCGCCAGCAGGAGGTTGGCGGCGTTGGCGCAGGCGATGACCAGGATCAGCGCCGAGCCGGCGACCAGCAGCCAGGCGGGAGCGTAGAAGGCGCCCAGGACCTCGTCCTTGAGCGGCCGCGCGCGCAGGCCGAAGCTGCGGTCGGTCTCGGGATACTGCTGCGCCAGGCGCCGGCCGATGGCGGCGATGTCCTGGCCCGCCTGCGCCATCGTCGCGCCCGGCCTGAGGCGCCCAACGCCGAACAGCACGGCGCGCTTGCGGTCGGTCGGGCTGCTGTAGCCGGTCAGCCGCGCGGACAGGCCGAGCGGCACCCAGGCATCGACCGGCGGGTTGCCGAAATCGAGCTCCGACAGCGCGTCGTGGAACGAGCGCGGGGTGACGCCGACGACGGTGAACGGCTGCTGGTTGAGGTGCACGGTGCTGCCCACCACCTCGGGGCGCCCGCCGAACTGGCGCCGCCAGAAGCCGTCGGCGAGCACCACCACCGCGTCGGCATCGACGTAGCGGTCCTCCTCGGGGCGGAAGACGCGGCCGAGCGCGGCGTGCACCCCGAGGATGCCGAAGTAGGCCGGCGGCACGTAGTTGACGGTCGCCTGCACCGGCTCGGCGCCGTCGGTCAGGGCGAGCGAGCCCTGGGTCTGGGTGGCGGCGAACGCCGCGAGCGTGGTCGTGGCGCGCTGGATGTCGCGGAAGGCCGGGTAGCTGAAGCTGCTCCCCCCCTGCGGCGAGCCGGGATCGGTCTTCGACACGAAGACCAGGCGGCCGGCATCGGGATAGGGCAGCGAGCGCAGCAGCACCGCCTGGGCGGCGCTGAAGATGGCGGTGTTGGCGCCGATGCCCAGCGCCAGGGTCAGCGCCACCACGGCGCTGAAGCCGGGGTTCTGGCGCAGCACCCGCCAGGCGGCGCCGAGGTCGTAGGCCAGCGCGCCGCTCACCTCGGCACCGCGGCGCCCGCCGGCCGGCGGCGGATGACCACCGGCACCGAGCTGCCCTGGGGGACGCCGGTGGCGCGCAGGCGCAGCCGGTTCACCGTGCCGTCGGGCAGGCAGGAGACGATCTCGACCGGCACCGCCCGCGGCTGGCCGTTGAACCGCCGCAGGTCGGTCGAGACGGCGAGGTCGGCGCAGCCGCCGAGATCGGCCGGCACCTCGAGCTCGATGCCGGGCAGCGTCAGGTTGCCCAGGCGCGTGCCGTTGATCAGCCAGGCCCGCGCCGTATCCGGCGCGGTCCGCGCCGCCGGCTCGACATAGAGCCTGCCGGGCTCGATCAGGTCGTAGCTCACCGCATCCCCCTTCACCCGCACCAGGAGGTAGTGGGTGAAGCCGCCGCGGTCCGGCGGGGAGTAGGACGGGGCGCCGCCGCCGGCGGCCACGAAGTAATCGAGGAAATCGTGCTGCTCCGGCGGCTCGTGCCAGAACAGGTGCTCGTGGCCGGCGAACACCGCCCGCACCGGATAGCGGCGGAAGAGGTCATGCA
This sequence comes from Thermoanaerobaculia bacterium, assembly GCA_030150965.1. Taxonomy (GTDB): domain Bacteria; phylum Acidobacteriota; class Thermoanaerobaculia; order Multivoradales; family UBA5704; genus JASLEW01. Next base: position 3,093 of record JASLEW010000339.1, read on the forward strand.
GCAGCGCGCGGCTGGCCACCGACTGGTGGTCCCGTCCCTCGGCGGGGTCGATCAGCGGCGAGGTGTAGAGCTGGGTGTGGCCGAAGACGAAGATGGCGCGCGCCTCCTTGTTCTGCTCCAGGTCGCGCCGCAGCCAGGCGAGCTGATCGCCGGCGATGTCGTCCTCCTGGCCGGGAAGCTCGGTGTCGAGGGCGATGAAGTGGACGCCCGCATAGTCGAAGGAGCCGTAGAGCGGGCCGAAGCGGCGGGTGAAGCCCACCTGCAGGCAGGCGGCGTTGCAGACCGTGCCCGCTGTCGTGGGGGGCGTGGAGGTCGTGGAGGTCGTGGGGATCGGGGGGCACTCGGTCTCGTCGGGGTGCAGCTCGTGGTTGCCGGGGGCGTTGAACAGCGGCGTCGCGCCGCGCCGGGCGATGGCGAGGAAGGCGTCGTACTCGGCGTCCAGCTCGGCCGCGCTGTCGCAGTAGCCGTAGATGGTGTCGCCGGACCACAGCACGAAGTCGGGACGGAGCAGCCCGATCTCGTCGAAGATCTGCCGCGCCACCCGCGGCTGGGGCGCCCCGCGGGCGGTGGGCCGGTTGTCGCCGCCGACCACGAAGGTCACGTCCGCGGCTCCGTCGTTCGGCGGCAGCTCGGCCACCGCGCTCCTGAGCGGCCGGTCGGTGGCGGCGTGGAGCGGCAGGCCGGGCAAGAGCGCCAGCGTCACCAGGAGGGAGGCCACCGGGAGGGGGGCCGCCAGGGTCGCCGGACCCCGCGGGGCTCGCCGTCCCGCGGTCACCTCGCTTTTCACTCCTCGCACCTCCGCACCTCCCTCTCGGTCTCGCGCCTGGCCGGCGCCTGCCGGCAGCTACCAAGAATCAGCTGGGCGGCCTGTCATGCAGACGGCCGTTATCTTAGCGCGCCCGCCGCGGTTATCGCCTCTGCGGCCGTGACCGCTTCGACCTCGACCCGCACCAGGTCGGCCTGCGCCCGCTCGCGGTTCGCCGCCTACGGCTCGGCGAGCGGTACGCGAGCGATGCGCCGCCGCGATCAGGGTCACACCTGGACGGAGGCGGACGCGGGCCTGCCGGCCGCCGCGGCTCTGGCTCAGCTCCAGCCGGGATCCGACGCGGCGGCGGCCGTGGCCGCCGCCGGCTCCAGCTCCACCGCGCCGCCGCCGAGGCGCTGCCGCAGGAGCCCGGCGAGGGTGGCGAGGTGAGGCTCCCGCAGCAGGCTGTAGTGGTCGCCCGGCACCTCGTGGATCTCGACTGGCAGCTCCGCCCAGCGC
>JASLEW010000398.1 GCA_030150965.1 Thermoanaerobaculia bacterium
CGGTTAGTTCGCATGGTAGTCGCGCCGCAATCCGGCTTCCTGGCCAGGCGCGCCGACGCAAGCGTAGCAGGGACTACGGTGAGGAGGCGGTCGCGGCTGCCGCCTGTCGCGACACTCCCGGCAGGTCGCAACGCCGCCAGGGAGCCGGAGGGCAAGCGAATACCATACGAACTGGCCGTGCGGGACGCTAGCACAGGGGGCCGGGGGCCCGAGGGGGCGGAGGGGGAGCCGGCGGCAGCGCCTTCAGAGCCGGCGGAGCCAGCAGCGCCAGCCAGAGCCAGGGAGCGGGATGGCGAAGGCGCCGGGGCGCCGGCCGCGACTCCCGGGGCCGGGCGCGCAGCGGGGGCGCGGGAGGGGTCAGGGCGGCGGCTGGACCTCGATCGTCCAGACGCCGGCGCCCGGGGTGGCGGCGTACAGGCGCAGGCGCAGGGGATCGAAGGCGAGCGCGTTGACCCCCTCCTGGGTGGGCGGCTGGTTGGGGCCGAGGCCGTCCCAGACGCCGGGCGCCGAGCTGATCCAGACCGACGGCCCGCCGCCCACCGTCCCCCCCAGCCCGCCGACCGCGGCGGTCAGCAAGAAGGTGCTGGGACCGCCGATCAGCGTCAGCGCGGTGACCCCGAGGCTGCCGCCGGTGTTGACGGGAAAGCCCAGGGGGATCCAGGTGGCGCCGCCGTCGGAGGTCTGGTAGATGTCGCCGTGGCCGCCGACGTAGACCAGGTCCGGGTCGAGCGGATCGATCGCCAGCGCCTGCAACCGCCCGCCGTTGAGCCCGCTCGGCTTCCAATTGGCGCCGCCGTCGACGCTCTTGTAGACGGCATCCGCGGCCACGATCCCGCCCGGCGGGAACCAGGAGGCGACCGCGTAGACCGTCGCCGGCTGGGAGGGGGCGAAGGCGAGCGCCGCCACGAAGTCGCCGGAGCCGGAGAACGGCAGTCCGGAGACGACGTCCCAGTTCGCGCCGGCATCGTGGCTCTGGAAGACGTCCGCCCCGCCCGCGACCAGGACGTGGTTGGGATCGAGGGGATCGACGGCCACGCCGGTCACCGGGAAGGGGAAGACGGAGTTGCCCAGGGTCGGTAGCTGGCCGCGGTCGGTCCAGGTCTTGCCCGCATCGAAGGACACGGCGACACTGGCCTGGGAGCTGACGGCATAGAGCGGCGCGGGCGCGATGAGCGGTGCGCTGGCCGGCGGAGTGGGCGGCGACCAGATGCCGAGCGCGGTCACGTCCGGGTCGGCGAGCCCGTGGTCGAAGGGCTGCCAGGTGGCGCCGGCGCTGCGCGAGCGGTAGAGCCCGAGCGTGGTCCCGGCGTAGAGGTTGACGTTGGCCGCGCTGCCGTTCGCGAAATCGACCGCCAGGGCCTGGACGGTGGTGGCGGCGAGCCCGGCGCTGGCCGCGCTCCAGGAGGCGCCGAGGTCGGGGCTGCGCCAGACGCCGTTGCCGGGCAGGAAGGCCGACTCGTCGCGCGCCAGGCCGGTGCCGGCGTAGATCACCGGCGAGCGCCCGGCGGGGCCGGCGGTCACGGCGAGGGCGCCCACGGCCACCGCGGCGCCGGCCGGCTGCGGCTGGGCGGCGGCGCCGAAGGAGGCGAGCGGCGCCCAGTGCGCGCCGGCGTCACGGCTCAGGTAGATCCCCTGGTCGGTGCCGGCGAGGAGCTGCCGGGTGCGCGGCACCGCCGCCAGGCTGAAGACGCCCGTGGCGCTGAACGGGCCGGCGAGCCTGGTCCAGGTCAGGCCGCCGTCCTGGCTCACCACGACCGCGCGCTGCGAGGGCGGATTGAGCTGGTCCTTGGTGCAGCCGGCATAGATCCGCAGCGGCTGCACCGGGTCGAAGAGGAGCGCCTGGACGGCGCACTGGGTGTACACCGGAGTCCAGTCGGCGCCGCCGTTGGCGCTGTGGTAGAGGCCGAACTGGCTGCCGGCGACCAGCAGGCCGCGGCGCGGCCCCGCCGCCAGGGCCTGCACGGTGGCGGAGGCGATGCTGCCGGCCGGCGCGCCCAGGCCGTCGCCGATCGACGCCCAGGTGGTGCCGCCGTCGGTGCTCTTGAAGGCGCCGCCGGAGGAGCTCGCGGCATAGACCGTCGCCGCCGAGAAAGGGTCGAAGGCGAATCGGGTGGGCGCCACGAACTGGCGGCGCAGGGTGACGCGCTGCCAGGAGGCGGCGTGGTCGAGGCTGCGGAAGATGCCGCTGCCGGCGGCGGCGAAGAGGACGCCCGCCGGGCTCGCCGCCACCGTCTGCAGGCCGTCGATGTCGAGCCCGGAGCTGGCCTGCGCCCAGGTGGCCCCGCCGTCGGTGCTCTTGAACAGGCCGGCGAAGAGGGTGGTGGCGTAGAGGGTCTTCGGCGCGGCCGGATCGGCCGCCAGCCCCGTCACCTCGCCGCCGTTGGGGCCGAGCGGCATCCAGCTTCCCAGGGCGCCCTGGGCCGCCGCCGCGGACGGCGCCGCCAGCGCGGCGGCCAGGGCGCAGGCAAGGGCAGGGGCAAGAGCGGGGATGAGGACGCGGGAGAGGCCGCGGCCGGGGCCGCGGCGGAGAAGGATTGCCAACCTGGTGACCGGCAGACGCCGGCCTGCCCTGCGCTGTGCTGTCATCGCCAGTCCTCCTGCTCTCGCCCCGCCGGCCGCCGGCCGCGGGAGGGGCGCTCCGCCGGCCGGGCGGCGGCAACGGGTGGTTTGAGCCTCTGCCGGCTTGCTCCTGTTCCCTCTTACGGCCTCGGCGCGGGCGGTGTTTAGGGGTGCCGGGCGGGATCCTGGTGGAGAGCGGGAGCTGGCCGGAGATCCGCGCGCACTCTAATCAGCGAGGGAGCGATGCCAACCTACCGTTATGTGTCGAGCGCCGGGGGCCCCGGCGCGGCCAGGCTGCGCGAGATCCTGGCGCGCGCGGCGCGGCCCGGCGTCATCTCGTTTGCCATCGGCATGCCGGCCGAGGAGCTGCTGCCGGCGCGGCAGCTGGCGGCGGCGCAGCAGGAGGTGCTGCCGGGGCGCGCCGCGGCCCTCCAGTACGGGCTGCCGTCGGCGGCGCTCAAGCGCCAGATCGTCGAGCTGATGGCGGAGCGCCAAGTGGCGTGCAGCGAAAGCCAGGTGTTCCTGACCTCGGGCGCGCAGCAGGGGATGGACCTCCTGGCGCGCCTCCTCCTCGACCGCGGCGACGCGGCGCTGATGGAGGAGACGGTCTACGACGGCATCCGCCTCGCGGCCGGCCGCCTCGCCGGCCGGCTGCTCACCGTCCCCACCGACCCCGCGGCCGGGATCGACGTGGACGCGGTCGAGAGGCACCTGACGGAGGGGGCCGAGGGGGCGCGGCCACGGCTCCTCTACACCATCCCCAACGGCCACAACCCGCTGGGAGTGACGATGAGCGCCGACCGCCGGCGGCGGCTGGCCGCCCTGGCCCGGCGCCACGAGCTGCCGGTGATCGAGGACGACGCCTACGGCGCTCTCCACTACGACGGGCCGCCGCCGCCGCCGCTGCGCGCCCTCGACAGCGAGTGGGCGCTCTACCTGGGGTCCTTCTCGAAGATCGTGGCGCCGTCGCTGCGCGCCGGATGGCTGGTGGTGCCGGAGGAGATGGCGGCGCGCCTGTCGCCGCTCAAGCACGGGGCCGATCTCGACACCCCGTCGCTGGGCCACCACGTGGTGGCGGCCTACCTGGCGAGCGGCCACCTGGCCGAGCACGTGATCCGGCTCCGCGCCGAGTACCGCGCGCGGCGCGACGCGATGCTCGCCTGCCTGGCCGAGGCCCTGCCCGCCGAGGTGCGGTGGACGCGGCCTTCGAGCGGCATGTTCATCTGGGTGGAGCTGCCTCCGCCCCTCGACGCGGCGGACCTCCTGGAGGACGCGATCGACGGCGAGCGGGTGGCCTTCTGCCCGGGAGCCGCCTTCGCCGTGGGCGAGGCCGCCCGGGCGCGGCACTGCTTCCGCCTCTGCTTCGCCACCCGCGCCCCCGAGCAGATCGTCGAGGGCGTCCGCCGCCTGGGCCGGGTGATCGAGCGGGCCCTCGCGCGGGCGCCGCGCGTGGAGGTGCGCGGTTAGGAGACGGCTAGGCGTCCAGGTGCGCCAGGGCCGCGCTCTCCTGCCAGAGGCGGCGCGCGGCGGCGGCGTCCCGCGCCTCCGGGCTCGGGGTGGCCGGACGGCAGCGGTGGAAGTAGCCGCCGGTGACCTCGGCGACCGCGGGCGAGGAGGCGAGGTAGACCATGGTCTCCGCGCCCTGCTCCGGCGAGAGCGCGAAGTGCTTGGCGACGCGGATGCCGAGGCCGATCAGGCCGCCGGCCTGATCGCCGAAGCGGGTGGCGACGAAGCCCGGGTGCAGGCAGTTGGCGGTCACGCCGGTCCCCGCGAGACGGCGGGCGAGCTCGGTGGTGAACAGGATGTTGCAGAGCTTCGAGCGGCCGTAGACGCTGAAGGCGGGGCCGCCGTGGCGCAGCCATTGCAGGAAGCCGCCGCTCCCGTAGACCCTGGCCGACTGCAGGTCGTCGAAATCGAGCGAGCCGGCGTGGTGGGCATCCGACGAGGTGCTCACCACCCGGGCCGGCGCCGAGGCCACCAGGTTCGGGCGCAGGTGGTGGGTGAGGACGAAGTAGGAGAGGTGGTTGAGCGCCAGGGTGCGCTCCAGACCCTCGACCTCCTCGTAGGTGCCGAACATGGCTCCGGCGTTGTTGATCAGGAGGTCGATCCGGGGCTCGGCGGCGGCGATCTCGGCGCCCACTCGCCGCATCTCGCTCAGCCGCAGGAGATCGGCGTAATGAACGGTGTGGGCGATGCCGGGGCCGAGGGGGCCGCGCTCGCGCAGCCGGCGCAGCGCCTCCTCGCCGCGGGCGCGGTCGCGGGCCACCTGGACGATGCGCGCCCCTTGCGCGGCGAGCTTCTCCGCCGCCACCTGGCCGATCCCCGACGTCGCGCCGGTGATGACGACGACCTTGCCCTGCATGCCCCCGTTGGCTGGCATTCGACGGTTCCCTCCTGCGCCTGGGCCCGAACGGCCGGCGGGCGCGGCACCGGCGCGGGGCCAGCTTACACCGCCCGGCCGCCCGGAGAGGCCGAAGGAAGGCCCCGCGGCCGGCGGTCAGGCCGAGCCGCGGGGCGGCGATGGCATGCGGGCGCCGTGGAGAGGCCGCGCGGGGCGGCGATCAGGTGGGGGAATCACCTGCCGACCGGGGCGGTGACGCCGCTCGTGGCGAACAGCGCCACCATCTCGCGGTTGAAGGCGGGGATGTCGTCGGGCTTGCGGCTGGTCACCAGGTTGCCGTCGGCGACCACCTCCCGGTCCACCCAGCGGGCGCCGGCGTTCTTGAGGTCCGTCTGGATGGATGGATAGGAGGTCAGCTCGCGCCCCCGGGCGACGCCGGCCTCGGCCAGCATCCAGGGGCCGTGGCAGATCGCCGCCACCGGCTTGCCGGCGTCGAAGAAGCTGCGCACGAAACGCACCGCGGACGGCTCGAGGCGCAGGTGGTCCGGGTTCATCACGCCGCCCGGCAGCAGCAGGGCGTCGAACTCGCCGGCCTGAGCCTCGGCAAGCGGCACGTCCACCTTGAGCTGCTTGCCCCAATCGGTGTGATTCCAGCCCTTCACCTTGCCCTTGGCCGGCGAGACCACCACGGTCTCGGCCCCCGCATCGTCCAGCGCCTTGCGCGGCTCTGTCAGCTCGACCTCCTCGAAGCCGTCCGCCACCAGGATCGCCACCTTCTTGCCCTTGAGGTCCTCTCGATTGGCCATGATTGAAACCTCCATTCTGGCTGGGCGACGTCCGCCGCGCCCCCCATCGGTCGGGGAAGCGGCTCGCTTCGGCCTGCAGGCACGGCAGCCGTCGCCACTGCCCTGCGGAGCAACATGGGTGCCAGGCGGCGCGCCGTCCGCGCGTGGCCCAGGAGACGGCGACGGCCGGCCCCACCAGCGCCGGCTCGAGATCGAGCGCTTCGGCGTCCGCACCTCATGCCCCGCGCCGACCGACCTCGAGGTCATCTCCGGACTCGCCGGCCACGCCTCAGCTGCCCGCGCTTTCCGGGCGCCCGGGGCCCGGGTCCTGGAGGAGGCGGCGCAGCTCTTCGATGAGCGCGGCGGTGCCGCCGCCGTGGGTCCTCAGCCCCGCCCGCTTGGCGAGGGACGCCAGCTCCCGGCGATCGGCGTCGTCGAGCCCTCCCGCCTTGCAGACGATCACCACGGTCTCGGACCTGGCGCTGCACCGGCGCAGGCCCTCGAGCAGCGCGAAGCTCTCGGGCCCGAGCATCAACGGATCGAGCACCACGACGGCCGGGCACTGCGCCGCCGCGAGGCGGAGCGCCTCCTCCCGGTCGGCGGCGACGATGACCTCGTGCCCGGCCGGTTCGAGGACCTCCTTCGCCAGCTGCACGGTGGCGGAGTCGAGATGCACCGCGAGCACCGTCCGCTTCTCGCCGGCGACAACGCCGGCGCGGGCGAGCGAGGCGAGCAGGTCGCTGCCGGTCAGCGGCTTGGTCAGGTAATCGTGGATCGGCAGCTCGGAGGCGACCGACTCGGCCACCACGGTGACCACGATGACCGGCACGTCCCGGTTCGGGCCGCTGCCGGTGCGGACCAACCGCAGCAGCTCCAGGCCGTTCACATCAGGCAGCAGCAGGTCGAGCGTGATGGCCTCGAAGCGCCGCTCGGCGCAGCGTTCGAGCGCCTCCCGGCCGTTGGCGGCGGTCTCGACGGCGTAGCCGGCCGAGGCCAGCAGGCGGACGAGCCAAGCGCGATCGCCCGGCTCGTCCTCGACCACCAGGACGGCGGGGGCGCCGGGCGGCGCCGGCTCGCGAGCGATGTCCGGGACCTGCTCCGGCAGCGAGGCTTCCCTGGGCAGCACGGCGAAGAAGGTGCTGCCGACGCCGGGAGCGGATTCGACCCCGACGCGGCCGCCCTGGGCCTCGACGATGCGCTTGGTCAGGGCCAGCCCCAGGCCGGTGCCGCCGTAGCGCTTGGCGGCGCCGATGTCGAGCTGTTGGAACTCGACGAACAGGCGCCCGATATCCTCGGCCCGGATGCCGATGCCGTTGTCCCGCACCTCGATGCGGAAGGCGTCGGACCCCTCCGCCGTCACCCGCAGCTCCACCCGCCCGCCCTCAGCCGTGAACTTGATAGCATTCGACAGGTAGTTGTAGAGCACTTGCTTGAGCTTCGCGGGGTCGGTGAAGACGGTGCCGCAGGCGGTGGCGAGCGAGACGGTGATCCGCCGGTTCGCCGCCAGGCTTCTCAGGACGTCGCACACCTCGCGCGCCACCGTGGCCGGATCGACCACGTGCGGATGGAACTCCATCTTGCCGGCCTCGATCTTGGACAGATCGAGAATGTCGTTGATCAGGCCGAGCAGGTGCCGCGAGCTGCTCAGGACGTCGCCCAGGAACTCGATCTGCTGCGGCTGCAGGGGGCCGACCTTGCCATCGCACAGCAGCTCGGTGAACCCGATGATGGCGTTGAGCGGCGTCCGCAGCTCGTGCGACATGTTGGCGAGGAACTCGCTCTTCAGCCGGCTCGCCTCCTGCAGGCTGCGGCGGCGCAGATCCTCGAGCCGGCGGCGCTCGGTCAGATCGCGGATGGCGCTCGATACCAGGATCCCCTCCTCGGTTTCGAGCGGGCTCAGGCTGATCTCGACCGGGAACTCGCTGCCGTCGCTGCGGCAGCCGTAGAGCTCCATCCCGGTGCCCATGCCGCGCACCCGCGGATCGGCGAAGAAGCCGTCGCGGTGCCGGGAATGGTGGACCCGGAAACGCTCCGGCACCAGCATCTCCACCTCGCGGCCGAGCATCTCGTCGCGGCGGTAGCCGAAGAGCCGCTCGGCCTGGCCGTTGACCAGCTCGATGCGCCCCTGGCCGTTGACGATGACCATGGCGTCGGGCGCCGACTCGAGCAGGCTGCGAAACCTGGCCTCGTCGCGGAAGCGCCCGCCGATGTCGCGGATGGCGGCGGTGGTGAACAGGCCGTCCTCGGTCTCCAGCGGCGACAGGCTGATCTCGGCCGGGAAGGTGCTGCCGTTCCTGTGGCAGCCGTAGAGGTCGTACCCGCGCTCCTTCGGCCGCGAGCGGAGGAGGAGCGGGCGCGCCGCGGGCTCCGCCGGAAGCCGCTCGCGGTGCAGCTCCGGCACCAGGTTTTCGATCGGCCTGCCCAGGAGCTCGCCGCGGTCGTAGCCGAAGATCCGCTCCGCCTGGCCGTTGACCAGAACGATCCGGCCGTCGCGGTCGGTGACGATCATGGCGTCGGGCGCCGCTTCGAGCAGGCCGCGGAACCTGGTTTCCAGCATCCTCGACTGGCGCAGGTACATGAGGCCGCTGATGTCGCGGAGGTTGGCGGCGATGAGGTCGCCGGCGGCGCCGGGCACCGTGCGCAGCGTGATCGCGACGTGGACGTGCGAGCCGTCGCGGCGGCGGCACTCGGACTCGCAGGTCGCCGCGCCGGATGCCGCGGCCTTGCCCATCTCCTTGCGCAGCTCCTCGGCCCGCCCGGGGGGCACGATGAGGTCGAAGAGGGAACGCTGGAGCGCCGCTGCCGCGGCGAACCCGGAGAGGGTCTCGGCACCCTGGTTCCACGACACGATCTCGCCGTCGCCGCGCAGGATGATCAGCGCACCGAGGAACTCCTCGAGGAGGGAGGCTGGCAGGTAGCTCATGGGTTCCAGGGGTATCTCGCTTCGATTCTGACGCAATGTAGTTACGAAGGCAAGGAGTATCGATGCTGCGCACAAGAAGGGAGCGCGGCTCGAGCGGCATCCCCGGCGCGCGGCAAGCGACCGCCGCGGCGCCGCGCCGCGGTGGCCGGCGCCCGCCGGCCGCCCTCAGGCGAAGGTGACGGCCGTGGTGTTGCCGCCGCTCACCACGACGCCCACCCGCTCGCCCGCGGCAGGTTGATAGGCGCCGCAGAGGAGCGCCGCGAAGGCGGCGGCGCCGCCGGGCTCGGCGACGATGCGCAGGCCCTCCCAGAGGCGGCGCTGGGCGTCGCGGATGGCGTCGTCGCCGACCAGCAGGACGCGCTCGACGTGGGATCGGGCGATGGGGAACATCAGCTCGCCCACCCGCCGCGGCGCCAGGGAGTCGGCGGCGATGCCGCCCGCCGGCGCATCGACCGGCCGGCCGGCGGCGAGGGCGGCGGTCAGGGTGGGC
>JASLEW010000399.1 GCA_030150965.1 Thermoanaerobaculia bacterium
GGCGCGCCGACGCAAGCGTAGCAGGGACTACGGTGAGGAGGCGGTCGCGGCTGCCGCCTGTCGCGACACTCCCGGCAGGTCGCAACGCCGCCAGGGAGCCGGAGGGCAAGCGAATACCATACGAACTGGCCGTGCGGGACACTAGGCGCCGGGGGCCGGGGTCCCGGGCGGCATCGACAGGGCCATGATGCGGTCCCAGGCGGGCTCGAAATCGGACAGGGCGCCGAGCAGCGCCAGGCCGATCCCGGCCACCCCCTCGAGGAAACCCGGATCGGTGCGCCACGACTGGGTGACGCCGTCCTCGGCGATCCAGAAGGCGCGGTAGCCGGCCAGACCCTCGCCGGGCGAGCGGAAATCGAGCGTCCGCTGGAACCATCTCCGGCTCGCCTCGCCCAGCTTCTCCTCGCCGGTCGCCTGGTAGAGGCGGTTGTAGAGGTGGCCCAGCCCGGCGGCGCCGTGGCAGAGGCCGGCGTCGCGCACCGTCGCGTCCTCCTGCCGGGCGGTGGTGGCGAGCGCCAGCTCCACGGCGAAGCGCTCCCATTGCGGCTGGTTGCAGGTGCGGGCGGCGACCAGGAGCGCCGCGGCGATCCCGGGATCGCCGTAGCACCAGGCCAGCCGCGAGCGCTGCTGCCTGACCTCCGGCGAGAAGCTGGCGCCGAACCACGAGCCCTCCTCGGGGGGCAGCCGCTGCGCCAGGAGCCAGCGCGTGGCTCCCTCGGCCAGGGCGCGGGCGCGCTCGCCCACCGCGCGCGCCAGCGGATCGCCGGCCGCGGCCAGCGGCGCGGTGCCGGCGACGATGCCGCCGAGCATGGCGATGGTCCCCGGGACGCCATGCGCCACCCCGAGGTTGTAATAGCCGCCGGGATAGAGCGCCCGCTGCCAGTCGGGAAGCAGCTCCGGCGCGGTGTGCCAGGTGGTCCCCTGGGCGCTCCTCTCGGCGGTCTCCTCGAGCCGGTCGAGGACCCTGCTCAGGCAGGCCAGGGCGGCCGGGTGCGGCAGGCGCTCCAGGGCATAGATGCCGAAGCCGGTCAGGCCGCGGATGAGGTCGTAGTCCGCGTTCCACGGCGTGTGCTCCAGGTATCCCGCGAGGGCCTCGTCGATGTCGGCCAGGGGATCGTCGTCGGCGTCGTTTGCGCCATCGGCGCCAGCGGCGTCGGCGAGGTCGGCGGCTGCCGCTGCGTCGGCCGCACCGGCGGCGTGCGCCGGGTCCGTGGCGCCCGGCGGGGGCGCCGGCCCGGCCTCGGCCGTGACGGCGCCGCCGTCCTCCGGGTCGGCGAAACGCGGGCTGTAGAGATGCTCGGCCGCCCAGGCCACGCCGGAGAATCCGCCGTAGAGGTCGGGGGGCATCGGCGTCGAGGCCAGCGCCGCGGTGGACTGCTCGAGCAGGTTGGCGGCGGCCTCGGCGTCGTCCGCCGCGGGCCGGCCGGAGCGGCTGCGGTAGGCGAAGAAAACCGCCTGCCCCGCGCTGCCGCCGGCGAGGCCCGGGTAGAGAGGGGATTCGTCTTGCTGCAGGGCGCCCGGCGCGATGGCCGCGGCGATCTCGGCCACCGACCGCCAGGCTTGCTCGGCCACGGAATCGGTGAGAAGTGGGCGCCAGCTGGACATGAGGCATTGTAACCGCTGGCGCTCCAGGGCGGTGTGGCCGGCCCCTGCGGCCGGCCCCGCTCGTCACCATCCGCAGCCTGGCGTCCCGCGCCCTGTGCTCACCGCATCGGTCAGCGGCCATCCACGCCCCTGGCGGCGCGGCGCGCCTGGCCGGCGGCGCGGATGACTCGCCGGCCGGCGCCGCGGGTTCCGGGCTCGGGACCTCAGGGGGGTGTGAGCGCGAACAGGCCGCCGCCTCCCTCGGTGCCGGCGTACACCGTTCCCCGCGCCGGATCGGCGGCCACCACCAGCACCGAAGGAACCGGCAGCCCGGTGCCGAACGCCGCCCAGGTGGCCCCATGATCCCGCGAGGCGAAGACGCCCTGGGAGGTGGCGGCGTAGAGGACGGCCTGCGGGCTTCCCGGCCCGGCCACCAGGCGCCGCACGGCGCCGGCGGGCAGGCCCGTCCCCAGCGGCGCCTGCCAGGTCTGGCCGCCGTCCGTGCTGCCGACTGCGGTGCCGTCCTGGCGCACAGCGTAGAGGCGCTGCGGCTGCTGCGGATCGACGGCGAGGTCGGTCAGGATCGCGCTGCCCTGGCCTCCGGCCGCTCCAAGATCGAGGACGCTCCAGCTCTGACCGCCATCGGCGGTCTTGATCGGCGTGCCGCCGAGCAACACGTAGATGGTGTGGGCGCTGGTGGGATCGAAGCGCACGGCCCACAGCGCCGCGTCGGCCGTGTCGTACTGGACCGCGGGAAGGTCCGAGGCGGCGCTCCACGTCGCCCCCCCGTCGCTGCTCATCGCCACCTGGGCCGGGCAGAAGATCGGGCACGGCAGGCCCCGCGGGTCCACGCTGTAGCCGGTGGCGAGGAGCGTTGTTGAAGCGCCGGGAGCGGCGGGAGAGCCGGGTGTGGTGGGTGCGGCAGGGGCAACCGCCACGTCGAGGGCGGCGAACCTGAGATACACCACCGGCTGCCACGTCGCGCCTCCGTCGGCGGTGTGCAGCAGCGGTGTCGCGGCGGAGGCGGGGAGCAGCCCGGCACCCTGGAACTGCGGCACGCCGAGGGCATAGGCGGCACCCGCGGCCGCCGGGTCGGCGAGCACGCGCAGCAGCGGCGGCAGGCCGGCGGGCATCTGCCAGGTGGCGCCGCCGTCGCGGCTGACCGCGGCGGTCGAGGCCGGCAGCCCCCCGGGGGAGTCCGGCCCCAGGGCGCTCGCCGGGACGAGCTGTGCGATGGCGTAGAGCATGCCCGGGGTGGCCGGGTCCACCGCCAGGGAGCTCACCGCGCTGGCGTCGAGGCCGCCCTGCTGCGGCCGGTAGCCGCCGTCGGCGAGCGGCCCGTGGAGCACCCCGTCGGGCGTGGCGCCGGCGTAGACGCGCTGCGGGCGCAGCGGGTCGCCCAGGATGGTGGTCAACAGCGGGCCGCTCTGCACCAGCCTCCAGGTGGTGCCGGAGTCGGTGCTCTTGAACAGGCGTCCGTGCGCCCGGTCGGCGGCGGCGTAGACGGTGCCGGGCGCGCCGAGCGCAAAGCCGACGGCGGTGTAGGTGCCGGTGGCCAGGCCGGCCACCGGCGCCCAGCTGCCGCCGCCGTTGCGGGTGACGAAGACCCCGAAGTCGGTGGCGGCGTAGACGCTGCCGGCGCGCGCCGGATCGGCGGCCAGGGAGAGCACCCGCGAGGCGTTGGGCAGGCTGACCCGGCGCCAGTTGCGGCCGCCGGTGCGGCTGATGAAAACGGCGGCAGGGCGCTCGAGGTCCGTGACGCCCAGGTAGACATGCTGCGCCGAGCTGGAATCGACCGCCAGGGCGGAGATGGAATCGAAGCCGGCGAGATCCTGGAGCTGCGTCCAGGTATCGCCGCCGTCGTCGCTGCGGAAGGCCGTCGCCGTGCCGGCCGCATACAGCGTCGAGGGCGCCGAGGGAGCGAGCGCCAGCGCCGCCGGCGGACCGTCGAAGCCGGTCGCGCGCCAGCTGCCGGCGCCGTCGTCGGAGCGGAAGAGGCCGGCCTCGGTGGCCGCGTAGAGCGTCGCGGGCCGGTCGGGCCGCTCCACCAGCCAGGTGACGTCGAGGCCCGCGAGGCCGCGGTTCGCCGGCTGCCAGGTGGCGCCGCGGTCGTCGGTGCGGAAGACGCCGCCGTAGGCGGTGCCGGCGAACACCGTGCCCGTGCCGGCCACCGCCG
>JASLEW010000463.1 GCA_030150965.1 Thermoanaerobaculia bacterium
CGCTCTCGCACCGCGGCAGCGACCGCCGCCTGCCGCTGCCGCCGGCGGCTGCCGCCGCGCTGCGCCGCGCCGCGCAACGCGAGGGCGCCACCCCCTTCATGTTCGTCCTGGCGGCGCTCCAGCTGCTGCTCGGCCGCTACAGCCGGCAGGACGACCTGCTGATCGGCACGCCGTTCGCCAACCGCACGCGGCCGGAGATCAGCGGGCTCATCGGCTTCTTCGTCGACACCCTGGTGCTGCGCGGCCAGCCGGGGGCCCACGCGGACTTCCGCCACCTGCTGCGCGCCGCGCGCACGGCGGTGCTGGACGCCTTCGCCCACCAGGGGTTGCCGTTCGAGCTCCTGGTCGAGGAGCTGCAGCCGGAGCGCGACGCGGCGCGCAATCCGCTGGTGCAGGTGCTGCTCGGCTACACCGGCAACGAGGCCGGCACGGTGACCGGCGGCGGCGTGGCCTTCTCGCCGCTGCCGCTGCTGCGCAGCCGCACCGCCAAGATCGACCTTTCGCTCTTCGTCCACGAGCGCGGCGAGGGGCTGGAGCTGCGCCTGGAGTACTCGACCGACCTCTACGACGCGGCGACCGCGATCCGGCTGCTGACACACTTCGCGACCCTCGCCGGCACTGCCGCCGAAGGGCCCGAGCTGCCGCTCGCCCTCCTGCCGCTCGCCGCCGCGGGCGAGCGCCACCAGATGCTCTGCGAGTGGAACGACACCGCCGCCGCCAGGCCGCTCGCAGGCCCCTGGGCGCACGAGCTGTTCGCCGAGCAGCTGCGGCGCCGCCCGGAGGCGCCGGCGGTGGTGCCGGCGGAGCCGCCGGCCGGAGACGGCGCCGGCCACGGCGCGGGCTCCGATCTCGCGGTGGTCACCTATGCCGACCTCGACCGGCGGGCGCGGCAGATCGGTCACGCGCTGCGCCGGCTCGTCGCCGAGAGGGCGCAGCCGGCGGGCGCCATGCGCACCGGCGGCACAGGCAGCCCGGCTGGTCCGGAATTGGCCGCGGGCGCCGCGGCCGGCGAGGAGCTGCGGATCGGCATCGCCCTCGAACGCTCCGCCGATCTGCTGGCCGCCGTCCTGGCGGTGTGGCGCAGCGGCGCGGCCTACGTCGCGTTGGACCCGACGCTGCCGGAGGAGCGGCTGTGTTTTCAGCTGGAGGATGCGCGGGCGGGCGCCCTGCTCACCCGCGCCGGCCGCCTGGCCGACCTCGCCGCCGCGCGCGGCATCCCCTGCCTCGACCCCTCCCAGCTCGACGACCACGACGACGGCGTGCCCGACCCGCTGCCGCCGCTCCCGCAGCGCCGGGTGCACGCGGACAGCCTCGCCTACGTCATCTACACCTCCGGTTCGACGGGGCGCCCCAAGGGGGTCGAGCTGACCCACGGCGGCCTGGCCAACCTGCTCTCCTGGCACGCCCGCACCTTCGGGGTGACGCCGGCCGACCGGGCGACCCTCCTGGCCGGCGTCGGCTTCGACGCCTCGGTGTGGGAGGCCTGGCCGTACCTCGCCGCCGGCGCCAGCCTGCATATCCTGCCGGACACGCTGCGCACCCGCGCCGCGGAGCTGCGCGCCTGGCTCGCCCGGCGGCGGATCACCGCCGCCTGGCTGCCGGTGCCGCTCGCCGAGGCCCTCCTGGACCTCGACTGGCGGCAGGACCGGCAGGAGGGCGGCGCCGCCGGCCTCCGCCTGCGCTACCTGCTGACCGGCTCCGACCGCCTGCACCGCCGGCCGCCGCCGGAGCTGCCGTTCCCGCTGCTCAACACCTACGGTCCGACCGAGTGCACGGTCATCTGCACCTCGGGGGCGGTGCCGCCCGCGGCGTTCATGCCTCCCGCGGCAGCCCTGACGCCCGCGGCGCCCGCGCCCGCGGATCCCGCTGCACCCGTGGCGCCCGCACCGCCGGCGACGTCCATGCCACCCGCGGCAGCCCTGGCGCCCGTGGCTCCCGCGGCGTTGGTGGCTACCATGGCTCCGACAACGCTGGACGGCACGGCCGCGCTGGCGCAGCCCTCCATTGGCCGCCCGCTCGACAACTTCCGCCTGCACGTGGTGGCGCTGGACGGCGGCGAGCCGCGCGCCGTCCCCTGCGGCGTGCCCGGCGAGCTGCTCATCGGCGGCACCGGCGTGGCCCGCGGCTACCTGGGCCGCCCCGACCTGACCGCCGAGCGATTCATCCCCGATCCGTTCGCCGCCGATCCGTTCGCCGCCGGGAGCGCGGCGGGCGCGCCGCCGCGAGCGGCGGGCGTGGAGGGAGGCGGAACCGGGGCTTCGGGAGGCCGCGCCGCGGCGCCGGGCGGGCGGCTGTACCGCACCGGCGACCTGGTGCGCTGGCTGCCGGACGGCGAGCTCGACTTCCTGGGCAGGATCGATCAGCAGGTCAAGATCCGCGGCTACCGCATCGAGCTGGGTGAGGTCGAGGCGGTGCTCGGCGCCCTGCCGGAGGTGGGCGAGGCGGCGGTCCTGGCCCTCGACGGCGCGCTGGTGGCCTTCGCCAGCCCGGCGGCGGGAGCGCCGGACCTCGACGTGGCGGCGCTGCTCGCCGCCGCCCGCCGCCAGCTGCCGGATTACATGGTGCCCCTGGGCATCGTGCCGCTCGCCGCCATGCCCCACAACGCCAGCGGCAAGATCGACCGGCGGGCGCTCGCCGCGCTCGACTGGCGGGCCGCGCTCGGCGGCGATCCGGCGGCCGGGCCAGCGGACGCCGCCCCGCGCGGCCCGGTCGAGGAGCTGCTGGCCGGCCTCTTCGGCGAGGTGCTGGGCCGCCGCGAGGTGAGGAGCGGCGACAACTTCTTCCACCTCGGCGGCCATTCACTCTCGGCCACCCGCCTGGTGTCGCGGGTGCGCGAGGCCCTCGGCGTCGAGCTGCCGGTGCGCGCCCTCTTCGAGGCGCCCACCGTGGCGGCGCTGGCGCGGGTGACGGAGGAGGCGGTGCGCGGCGGCGCGGCTGCCGCCCTGCCGCCGCTGCGCCCGGTGCCGCGCGGCGGCCGGCTGCCGCTCTCCTTCGCCCAGCAGCGGCTGTGGTTCCTCGACCGGCTGTCGCCCAACCGCCCGGCCTACAGCATCCCCAAGGCGTTCGTCCTCCAGCCTCTGGAGGGGCCCGAGGGACAGGGGAAGCAGAGGGAACCGGAGGGACAGGGGAAGCAGAGGGAGCAGAAGGGACTGGGGAAGCAGAAGGAGCAGGCGGGACAGGGAGAGCAGACGGAGCAGAAGGGGCCGGGCGGGGCGGCGGGGCTGGAGAGTCCGGAGGGGCCGCTCGCTCCGGCTGCGCCGAGCGCGGCGACTGCGCCGATCGCTCCGGCAGCGCTGATCGCGCCGGCAGCGCTGGCCGCCGCGCTCGGCGCGGTGGTGCGGCGCCACGAGGCGCTGCGCACCCGCTTTGTGGAGGTCGCGGGCGACCCATGGCAGGAGATCCTGCCGGCGCCGGCAGCCGCCCTGCCGGTGATCGATCTCAGCGGCCTGGCCGCTCCGGACGGCCGCCAGCGCCGCGAGTGCGCCCGGTTGGCCGCCGCCGAGGCGGGGCGGCCCTTCGACCTGGCCCGCGGGCCGCTGCTGCGCGCGGCCCTCGTCCGGCTCGGCGCCGCCGAGCACGTGCTGCTGCTCAACGTCCATCACATCGCCTCGGACGGCTGGTCCGAGGGGGTGCTGCTGCGCGAGCTGTCGGCGTTCTACGGCCTCGCCCTTGCCGGCGCTCGTGCCGATGCCGGCGCTGGTGTCGATGCCGAGAGGTCCGGACTCGCCGGAGCTCCCGGCACCCTGCCCGCGCTGCCCATCCAGTACGGCGACTACGCGGCCTGGCAGCGCGCCTGGCCTTCCGAGGTGCTGGACCGCCAGCTCGCTTACTGGAGGAGCCAGCTGGCCGGCGTGCCCACGGCGCTCGCGCTGCCGACCGACCGGCCGCGGCCGGCGGTGCAGAGCTTCCGCGGCGCCAGCCGCGAGCTGCTCCTGCCCGCGGCGGCGACCGCCTCGCTGCGGGCGGCGGCGCGCGCCCACGGCGCGACCCTCTACATGCTGCTGTGGGCCGGGTTCGCCGCGCTGCTGGCGCGCTGGACGGGACAGGACGACCTGCTCATCGGCACGCCGGTCGCCAACCGCGGCCGGGCGGAGATCGAGGACCTGATCGGCTTCTTCGTCAACACCGTGGCCCTGCGCGCGCGGCTCGACGGCGATCCCGGACTGGAGCGGCTGCTGCGCGCGGCGCGCGCCACCGTGCTGGGCGCCTTCGCCCACCAGGACCTGCCCTTCGAGGCGGTGGTGGAGGAGCTGCGGCCCGGGCGCGATCTGGGGCGCAACCCCCTGGTCCAGGTGATGCTCACCCTGGAGGCCGGTGCGCCCACGGCCGGCGCCGCCGAGCGCGGCAACGGCGCGTCCGCCGCGCTGGAAGCCGACGCCGGGAAGGCCCCGGACACCGGGGCCGCGACGATGCCGGGCCCCGGCGCCGCCCTCGCGGGACCGGCCACTCGGGGCCTGCGCTTCGTGCCGCTGCGGCTGGGGCTCAACACGGCGGCGAAGTTCGACCTGTCGCTGGCCGCCGAGGAGGTGGAGGCGGGCAGCGGCAACGGCGGCCCGAAGCAAGGAGGGCCGGGGGCCGGCGGGACGGCGCTGCGCCTCGAGCTCCAGTACGCCACCGACCTCTTCACCGGCGCCACGGCGGAACGCCTCCTGGCGCACCTCGCCACCCTGCTCCAGGGCGCCGCGGCGGCTCCCGCGGTGCCCCTCTCGCGGCTGCCGCTGCTGGCGCCGGCCGAGCGGCATCAGCTGGTCGTGGAGTGGAACGACACCGCCGCGCCCTTCCCGCGGCGCACCATCCACCGGCTGTTCGAGGAGCAGGCGGCGGCGCACCCGCGGGCGGTGGCGGTGGCCTGGGAGGACGGCGAGCTCACCTACGGCGAGCTCGACTCATGGGCTGACCGGGTCGCCGCGCACCTCCGGCACCTCGGGGTGCGGCCCGGCGAGCGCGTGGGCCTGTGCGCCGAGCGCTCCGGCGGCATGATCGCGGCGGTCCTGGGGATCCTCAAGGCGGGCGGCGCCTACCTGCCGCTCGACGCCTCCTATCCGCGCGAGCGCCTGGAGCTGCTCCTGGCCGATGCCTTGCCCGCCGCCCTGATCGGCTCGCGCCGCGAGCTCCTGCTGCTGCCCGAGGGCCCGCCCCACCTGGCGCTGGAGGATCTCGACCTCGCCGCGGCGGACGGCCGCACCGGGGCCGAGCGCGGCACGCCCACGGCCGGCGGCTGGGAGACGGGCGAGGCGCTGGCCTACGTGCTCTACACCTCGGGCTCGACCGGCGCCCCCAAGGGCGTCGAGGTCAGCCACCAGGCGGTGGTGCGCCTGGTGCGCGAGACGGACTACGTGCGGCTTGGCCCCGGCACGGTCTGCCTGCAGCACGCGCCGATGTCGTTCGACGCCGCCACCTTCGAGATCTGGGCCGCGCTGCTCAACGGCGGCCGGCTGGCGCTGCTGCCGCCCGGCCGCTTCTCGCTGCCGGCGCTGATGGCGGCGGTCGAGCGGCACGGCGTCAACACCCTGTGGCTGCCGGCGGCCCTGCTCAACCTCGCGGTCGAGGAGGGGATCGAGGGCCTCCATGGCGTCCGGCAGATCGCCTTCGGCGGCGAGGCCGCCTCGCCCGCGCACCTGGAGCGGGCGCTCGCCGCCCTGTCCCGGACGGAGCTGCTCAATGCCTACGGCCCCACCGAGAACACCACCTTCAGCTCGTGGTGCCGCCTGCGCGCGGACTGGTACGCGGCTCCCGGCGGGCAGCATGACGACGGGGCCGATGGCGCCACCGACAGCCATGGCGCCGATCACGCCCCTGCTTCCCGGGCCTCCCGTGGCTCCAACCCCGCCGACCGCGCCGTCGCCCCAGGCCGAACGCGCGCACCTGGCCGCGGGCCGGTGCCGATCGGCCTGCCGATCGCCGCCAGCACCGCCCACCTGCTCGACCGCTTTCTGGAGCCGGTGCCGGTGGGGTGCACCGGCGAGATCCATCTGGGCGGCGCGGGGGTGGCCCGCGGCTACCTGCGGCGCCCCGGGCTGACCGCCGAGCGCTTCGTGCCCGATCCCTTCGGCGCCGCCGGCTCGCGCCTCTACCGCACCGGGGACCTGGCGCGCCGGCTCCCCGACGGCCGCATCGACTTCCTCGGCCGCCGCGACCACCAGGTCAAGGTGCGCGGCTTCCGCATCGAGCCGGGGGAGGTGGAGACCGTCCTCCTGCGCCACCCCGGCGTGCGCGAGGCCGTGGTCCTGCCCCTGGCCGACGGCAACCGCGGCCACCGCCTGGTCGCCTGCTACGTGGTGAAGGGCCCCGCCGAAGGCCCGGGCTCGCCCTTGCCGCCAGCTTCCGGCCCCGGCGCCCCACGGGCGGCCGGTCCCGGTGCCTCTCCGGCGCCCCTCGGCCTCGCTGCCCCGCCGGTGGCCCCGGGGCGCGGCACGCCGTCGATGCCCCCGGCAACCGGCGTCACCGCGGCCGGCCTGCGGGCCTATCTGCGGGAGCGGCTGCCGGAGCACATGGTGCCCGCGGCGTTCGTGGCCATGCCATCCCTCCCACTCAACGCCAACGGCAAGGTGGACCGGCGGGCGCTGCTGCACGGCTCCGGCGCGCCCGGCCCGAGCCTGGCGGAGGCGCTGGCCGGAGCGGACGACGCCGCCGGCGGCGCCGCGGCGGGCGCGGCCGGCACCGCGCGCAACCCGGTCGAGGAGGTCATCGCCGGGATCTGGGAGGAGGTCCTCGGAATTGGCGGAGCCGGCGATGTCGG
>JASLEW010000524.1 GCA_030150965.1 Thermoanaerobaculia bacterium
GCAGCGCAGGAGCGGCCCGGCCGCCAGGTCGAACGGGCGGCGGGCCTCCGCCGCGGCCAGGCGCCCGGCCTCGCCGCGCCGCGCCGCCGCGGGGAGGCCCGCGAGCGACACCACCGGCACCGGCAACGGCCCGGCCTCCCGGATCGTCTGCACCGGCCCTTCGGGCGAGGCGGCGAAGGTGGTGCGCAGCACCTCGTGGCGCCGCGTCACCTCGGCCAGGGTACGCCGCAGGGCGGCGGCCTCGGCGCCACCCAAGGGGCCGGTAAGCCGCGCCGCCCAGGCGATGTTGTAGGCCGGGTTGCCCGGATCGAGCTGATCGATCAACCAGAGGCGCCGCTGGGCGAACGACAGCGGCAGGCCGGCGCCGCCGCCCGGATGCCCGGCGTGAGGGCCCGCCCGCGCCACCGGCACCAGGGGCGGCGCCGGCGGCGGGGCCGCGGCCGTGGGATCGCCTCGCCGCGCCTCCTCCTCGATCTCCGCCAGCGCCCGCGCCAGGCCGGCCACCGTCGGCGCCTCGAAGAGGCGGCGCAGCGGCAGCTCGACGCCGAACGCCTGCCGCACGCGCGAGACCACCCGGGTGGCCAGGAGCGAGTGCCCGCCGAGGGCGAAGAAGTTGTCCTCGGCCCCCACCGGCCGGCGCTCCAGCACCTCCTCCCACACCCCCGCGAGCACCTCCTCCACCGGCCCCCGCGGCGGCACATGGCCCTCGGGCCGCGGCGCCGCCTCGCCGGTCCCGGCGGCGGCCAGGAGCGCCGTCAGCGCCCGGCGGTCCACCTTGCCGCTCGGCGTGAGGGGCAGCGCGGCCAGCGCCGTCAGCTGCGCCGGCACCATGTACGGCGGCAGGCGCCGGGCGAGGCTGCGCCGCAGCTCGTCCGGCGCGGGCGCGGCGCCCTCGGCCACCGTGTAGCCGGCCGCCAGGCGGAGGTCCTGGCTGGCAGGCGCCGGGGCCCCGCCCGGATAAGGACCCCAATTCGTCGGCCCCCCACCCGCCGGGCTATCGGATCTCGCCGGGTCCCCACCCGGCGAAAGGTCGGATCTCGCCGGGTCCCCACCCGGCGAAAGGTTGGATCTCGCCGGGGCCCCGCCCGGCGAAAGGTTGGGCCGCGCCGGGTCCCGACCCGGCGATGGGGAGATCAGCACCGCCACCGCGTCGCGCACGCCGGCGCACTCGCAGAGCACCGCCTCGATCTCGCCGAGCTCGATGCGGTGGCCGCGCAGCTTCACCTGGTGATCGATGCGGCCCAGGTAGTCGAGCGTGCCGTCGCCCAGGAAGCGCGCCAGGTCGCCGGTGCGGTAGAGGCGGGCGCCGGGCTCCCCGGCGAGCGCCGCCAGCGGATCGGGCACGAAGCGCTCGGCGGTCAGGTCGGGCCGGTGGAGATAGCCGCGCGCCAGCCCCATGCCGCCGAGGTGCAGGTGCCCGGCGGCCCCCGGCGGCGTCAGCCGCCCCTCGCGGTCCAGGAGCACGGCGCGGGTGCCGGCGATGGGGCGGCCGATGGGCACCGGCCCCGGCTCTCCGGCCACCCGCCCCACGGTCGAGTAGACCGTGGTCTCGGTCGGACCGTAGCAGTTCCACAGCTCCCGGGTGACGGCGGCGAGGTCCGCCGCCAGGCGCGGCGCCAGCGCCTCGCCGCCACACAGGGCGCGCAGCCCGGCGAGCGGCCGGCCCGCCGCCCCGGCCTCCCGCAGCCGGTCGAGGAGCATCTGCCAGGTCACCGGCGTCGCCTGCACCACGCTCGCCCCATGGCCAACGATCAGCCGCACCAGCGCCGCGCCGTCGGCGGCCTCGTCGCGGCGGGCCAGCACCACCCGCGCCCCCACCGCGAGCGGCAGCAGGATCTCGACCGCGGCCATGTCGAAGGAGATGGTGGTGAGCGCGAGCAGCGTGTCCGCAGCCGTCAACCCCGGCCGCCGGCGGAGGACGGCGAGCAGATTCACCAGCGCGCCGTGGGGGACCACCACCGCCTTCGGCCGGCCGGTCGAGCCCGAGGTGTAGAGCACGTAGGCGGGGCTCTCGGCGACCGCCCGCGGCGCCGGCTCGGCGGCGCTCTCCGCGGCCAGCGCCCGCTCCCGGCCGTCGATCGCCAGGATGGGCACCGCGGCGGCCGTCCCGGGGACCGCCCCGGCCAGCCGCGTCTCGGTCACCAGGGCGGCCAGCCGCGCGTCGCCGGCCGTCCAGGCCAGCCGCTCGGCCGGGAAGCTGGGATCGAGCGGGACGTAGGCGCCGCCGGCCTTGAGGATGCCGAGCAGGCTCACCACCATGGCGCAGGAGCGCTCCAGCAGCACCCCCACCCGCGCCTCCGGCTCGACCCCGGACCGCCGCAGCCAGCGCGCCAGGCGGTTCGCCCGCCGGTGCAGCTCGCCGTAGGTGAGCGCCTCGCCGCCGCAGACCACCGCGGTGGCCTCCGGGGTGCGGCGGGCCTGCGCCGCGAGCAGCCGGGCGGCGGTGGCGCCGCCGGCGGCCCAGCCGTCCCCGTCCCCGGCCGCCGCGCCGTCGCTCCACTCGCAGCTCAGCTGATGCCGTTCGGCGGGGCTCAGCAGCGGCAGCGCGGAGAGCCGGCGTCCAGGCGCCTCCGCCGCCGCGGCCAGGAGGCGCGAGAAGTCGCCCGCCAGCCGCTCGACGGTCGCGCCGTCGAATCGGTCGCGGTCGTACTCGATGGTCCCCGCCATCCCGGCGGCAGCGGCGGTTCCACCCGCCCCGGGGAGGGCGCCAGCGCCGCCGGCGACGGTGGCGAGGGCGGGCGCCGCGAGGGCGGAGAGCGAGAAGGTGAGCGCGAACTTCGCCGTGCCGGTCGCCAGCTCGCGGACCTCGACCTGGAGGCCCGGCAGCTCCGGCGCGCCGGCCGGAGCGTTCTGCACCACCAGGAGCACCTGCACGAGCGGCAGCCCGCCCGGGTCGCGCTCCGAGGCCAGCTCCTCGACCAGGCGCTCGAACGGCACGTCCTGGTGGGCGAAGGCGGCGAGCGTCGTCTCGCGCACCCGCGCCAGCAGCTCCGCGACCGGCGGATCGCCGGCGAGATCGAGCCGCAGGGCCAGGGTGTTGAGGAAACAGCCGATCAGCCGCTCGGTCTCGATCCGGTTGCGGCCGGCCACCGGCGTGCCGATCACCAGGTCGTCCTGGCCGCAGACCCGCTGCAGGAGCGCGGCGAGGGTGCCGAGGAGCGCCATGAAGGGCGTCACCTGGAGGCCGCGGGTGAGCGCCCGCAGCCCGGCCAGCGCGGCGGGCGTGAGGGTCAGGGCGCGCGTCGCGCCGCGGCGGCCAGCC
>JASLEW010000528.1 GCA_030150965.1 Thermoanaerobaculia bacterium
CGGGGCGGCGGGCGGCAGCGCGCCGGCGGCGGACGCGGCGCCCGGCCTGGAGCGGGCGTTCCTGCGCGTGCCGGCGGAGACCGACGCCCGGCTGACGGGCATCGAGGGCGAGGTGCCGGCCTACGTGCGCGGCACCTGCTACTCGAACGGCCCCGGGCGCTTCGCGCGCGGCGGGCAGCGCTACCGCCACTGGCTGGACGGCGACGGCATGGTGAGCGCGCTGCGCTTCGACCGCGCCGGCGTGCGCTTCGTCAGCCGCTTCGTGCGCAGCGCCAAGTGGGTGGCCGAGGAGGAGGCCGGGCGGGCGCTCTTCCGCACCTTCGGCACCGCCTTTGCCGGCGACCGGCTGGCCAGGGGCATCGCGCTCGAGCCGCCGGTCAACGTCAGCATCCTGCCCTGGGCAGGGACGCTCCTGGCGCTCGGCGAGCAGGGGCTGCCGTGGGAGATCGACGCCGCCGACCTCGCCACGCGCGGACAGCACACCTTCGGCGGCAGCCTGAACCCGGTGAGCCCGTTCGGCGCCCACCCGAAGGTCGATCCGGCGACCGGCGAGCTGTTCAACTTCGGCGTCTCGTTCTCCGCCTCGCGGCCGGTGCTCAACCTCTACCGCTTCGGCGCCGATGGCCTGCTGGCGGCGCGGCACCGGGTGGCGCTGCCCTACCCGGGATCGATGCACGACTTCCTGCTCACGCCGCGGCACGCGGTCTTCTACCTGAGCCCGTACCTGCTCGACATGGAGGCGCTGGCGCGCGACGGGCGGACGCTGATGGAGGCCCTCTCGTGGCAGCCGGAGCGCGGCAGCCGGCTGCTGGTGGTGGAGCGGCGGAGCGGCGCGCTGGTGGCGTCGGTGCCGGCCGGCGGGCGCTACTGCCTGCACGGCATCAATGCCTTCGAGGAGGGCGGGCGGCTGGTGGCCGACGTCCTGGAGCTGGACCGCCCGGTCTACGATCAGTACCAGGAGCTTCCCGAGCTTTTCACCGGCGTGGCGCCGGGCCGGCCGGTGCGCCTGGAGATCGACCTGGCGGCGGGCGCGGCGGGCGCGGTTGGCGCGGTTGGCGCGGTCGGCGCCATGGCCGGGCGCCGCGAGCTGCCGTACAGTCTGGCGCCGGACTTCCCGGCGATCGATCCGCACCGGCTCGGCCAGCGCTGCGAGGACGTGTGGATGCTGGGCATCTCGGCCACCGGCCGCGGCGGGCGCAAGTTCTTCGATCAGCTGGCGCGCCTCGACTGGTCGGCGCCGGGCGAGCACGACGTGTGGCAGGCGCCTCCCGGCCACTTCCTCGGCGGCGACCCGGTGTTCGTGCGCGACCCGGCCGCGGCCGGCGGCGCCGGGCCGGCGGACCGGCGGGCGGGGGTGGTGCTCTGCCACCGCTACGACGCGCTGCGCGACGAGAGCGCCTACCTGCTGTTCGACGCCTTCGACGTGGCGGCGGGGCCGCGCGCGGTGCTGCCGCTCCCGGCCCCCGCCCGCCTCGGCTTCCACGCCGTCTTCGCCCCGGCGGAGGAGCCGCGATAGGTCAGATTTCGATCCTTCATCGGCTGCACGGGTGTCACGGCGCGGGAAGCCACGCTCCGCCGGCCCTGCGCGGGCAGGTATGCCGCGGCGGCGAATGGGTATGGGACGTCGCGCGCCGATTCCGGGTTGTGGCGCTCGGGTGACAGCGGTCCCGGATCCATCGTCCGCCCGGGAACGGATGGGTGCGGGAATCGGCTCCCGGGTATACTGAGCCCCGCATTGGTGAAGAGCCGAGATGGTTGGAGCTTTCGTGCCGAGAGGCCGCGGACAGAGCCGGAAAGACGGCGGGGGGGGGTGGTGAGGACGGGCGTGCTCGCCTCGCTCTCGCGGGCCGTCTCCGGGGTGGAGAGCGAGGCGCTCTCGCCTGCCTGATCGGCATCCTGGCGCTCGCCGCGGTGGGCGGCGGCGGGGCGCGGGGCCAGGCCGGCGGGGCTGGCTCGGCTGGTGCGGCTGGCGCGACTGGCTCCGGTAGTGGCGCCGCTCGGGGCACCGAGACGTCCGAGCAGCTCTGGCAGCTACGCAACCTGGGCAAGGCGCTGTACGAGAACCCCACCACCCAGGCGCAGGCGGTCGAGGCGCTGGGCAGGGCGCTGGCGCTGGCGCCGGGCTCGGCGCGCGAACGGCTCAACTACGGCCTGGCGCTGCTCAGGGCGGGGCGCACGGCGGACGGCATCGCCGAGCTGGAGAAGGTGCAGCAGCAGGCGCCGGAGCTGCCGCAGACCTGGTTCAACCTCGGCATTGCCTTCAAGCGCGCGTCGGACTACGACCGGGCGGCGGCGCAATTCGAGCAGATGGTGCGGCTGGTGCCCGGCGAGCCGGTCTCCCACTACAACCTCGGGGTGCTGTACAAGCTGCTCGGCAAGCCCGAGAGGTCGCTTGCCGAGTTCGAGACCGCGGCGCGCCTCGGGCCGGGGCTGGCCGGTCCCCACTTCCAGCTGTTCAACGCCTACCGGGCGGCCGGACGCGGCGCCGACGCGGCGCGGGAGCTGGCGGTCTTCCAGGAGATCAAGAAGAGGATGGCGGGAGCGGCGGTGCCGGAGGATCTGGAGTGGTCGGCCTACGCCGAGCTCTACGATCCGCCGGCGGACCGCCTGGCGGCCGGCGAGAGCGGCGCGGCGGCCCCGCGGCCCCTGGCGTTCGCGCCGCGTGAGCTGGCGCGCGGCCTCGACCCGGCGACCGCCGGGCTCCTGGTGCTGGACGTGGACGGCGACGGGCATCCGGCGCTCCTCGCCTGGTCGGCGGCGGGGATCCGCCTGTGGCGGCCGGGCGGGCGGCCGGCGGCTCCCGCGGGTCATGCCGGCGGCGCGGCGGTGCCGGTCGAGGGGCTCGAGGCGGTGCGCGGCGTGGTGGACGTGGCGGCGGCCGACTTCAACAACGACGGCCTGCCGGACCTCTGCGTGGTGACGGGCGAGGGGGCACGGCTCTACGTCAACCAGGGGGGCGGACGCTTCGCCGCGAGCCCGGCGCGGCTGCCGGCGGGGCATTTCCGGCGGGCGGTCTGGCTCGACTTCGACCACGACTACGACCTCGACCTGATCCTGCTCGGCGACACCGCGGCGCTGGTGCGCAACGACGGCGCGGCGGGGTGGAGCGACCACACGGCCGACTTCCCCTTCGTCGCCGGCCGGGCGCTCGCCGCCGTCACCTTCGACCTGGTGGAGGACGGCCAGGACAACGACCTCCTGGTCAGCTACGCCGACCGGCCCGGCGTGCTCTACCGCGACCTGCTGGGCGGCCACTACCAGGCCGAGCCGCTGCCGGACCTGCCGGCCGGCACCGCGGCGCTGGCCGCCTACGACCTGGACGGCGACGGCTGGACCGACGTGGTGGCCAGCGCCCCGGCGGCACCTTGGGCGGCGGGCGCCGCACCCGCGAGCGGTGCCGCGGCCGTGACCGGTGCTCCCGCCGCGAGCGGCGCCGCACCCGCGGGCGGCGTCTCGGGCGTCCTTTCTCCGGCGATTCCGGCGATTCCGGCGGCTCCGGCGGCTGCCGCCTTCGTGCTGTGGAACCGCGGCGGCGCCTTGACGCGGGACGGCGCCGGGGCC